>CALBTS010000295.1 GCA_937968035.1 uncultured Methanomethylovorans sp. | reverse complement strand
ACCGAGATCTACACTCTTTCCCTACACGACGCTCTTCCGATCTCCCTGATAGATATACTTTTTTTAAAGACACTTGTTATAAGAAGTATTGTAAAATGGCAGGGATCGAGCCTAAACCAAAGGGGGAGAAATATGCTCACTATATGGAACTGGTATATGATTTCAGAGATGGTTATGTTGTTATTGATAAAGATCTTATAAGTCTTGTGAAAGGGTTCATGAATCCAGACTGTTTTCCTGATGAGAATAACCTCGTATTGGTTCAGGACATCTTTTATCAAATGCTTGACAAAGGGAAAGAAGAACCATCAGAAGAAGGGGAAGAAGATGCTGACATTGATTATGACGTTGTTAAAATTCCACTGAATACGATTCTATATGGCCCCCCTGGGACAGGAAAAACATATCATAGCATCAATTATGCAGTTTCTATTGTTGAAAATAAGCCTGTTGATGAAATCTGTAAAGAAGAAAGGTCATCTGTAAAGAAACGTTTCGAAAAATATATTGAAGAAGGGCAAATAGCTTTCTGCACTTTTCATCAGAGTCTTGGTTATGAGGATTTTATTGAGGGTATTAAACCGGTTGAACCTGAATCGGAAGATGAACAGTTATCGTATGCTGTTGAAGATGGCATATTTAAACAGATGTGCGTAAATGCCTCTTTTTCATTTGTCCAGAAAGATATTACACAGGAGACTGAGAGTGCTCTTGATTTTTCAAGTGCATATGATGAATATATTGACTCTGTTAGTGAACAAATATTAAAGGGTGAAGAGGTAAAACTACAAACGATAAGTGGTGGCCTGGTGCTGGTAGATAGCATTACACAAAAGAATAATATCAAAATTACGCATGTTAATGGTACTCGTTATTATACCGTTTCAAAAAATCGTTTGGGAAAACTGGCAAAAGCGTTTCCCGATCTTAACCAATTAACCAATATCAACGATCAGTTCAGATCAGAAATTGGAGGCAGTAATTCTTCAGCTTATTGGGCAGTTCTAAATGCTGTAAACCAAAGATCTGCACAATACATAAATAAAACCCAGGCAAGAATTAAACCAGATAAAGAATACTCATACAATGATAAAAAGAGGATTATTGAGACACTGAAGAATGATGATTTCAAGAAGGAAAATCCGAAACAATATGTTCTCGTCATTGACGAAATCAACAGAGGAAATGTATCCCAGGTCTTTGGAGAAATAATCACTTTGATGGAGGATGATAAGAGGTTGGGTGCCGATGAAGCATTGAAAGCTATCCTTCCATATTCCAAAGAGAATTTCGGAGTCCCTCGTAACCTTCACATTATTGGCACAATGAATACTGCAGACAGATCCGTTGAAGCACTTGATACTGCTTTAAGGAGAAGGTTTGCATTTATTAATCTGCAACCAGAACCATATAAGTTGATAACAACAGAGGAAGGCATTAATCTGGCCGAAATGCTCTCCGTAATCAATAACCGCTTGTCTGTATTAAAAGATGCGGATCACACTATTGGACATGCATGGCTCTGGAATGTCAAAAATATTGAACAGTTGAAAGGAGTCTTCAGAGTGAATATTCTGCCCCTTCTAAAAGAATATTTTTATAATGATTATGAGAAATTAGGCCTTGTTCTTGGTGATTCATTCTTTGAACCACATGTTCAGGTCAATAGCAATGTCTTTGCAGATTTTTCTGGTGGTAACGGACTTGCCATGCAATACGACCAGTCATGGCAATTCCAGCTTAAATCTGCTGATAAATTAACAATATCTGATTTTAAAACACTAACACCTCTTACCATCCGATCTTTACCTGATGAGGAACAATAAAACCATACAGGTCTTTGAGCATCAGCAGCTTCTGATTGACAACCAGAATTTCCAAAAACATCACTGGGAAGCTTTGGGTTGGTATAATGATCTTCACCAAAGAGATTATTTCACTTTATTACCGAAAGGAGTTAAGTTTCGCCATTATGTTGGAGTTATTCAGGTTGGTAATCTGACTATTGAAATTTTGCCTAAAATCGGGCAAACACCTGGTGAAGATGATAAAGCCTTATGGCAAAAGGTGCTGATAGACATGCTTCGTGAATGCCATTGGATGCAGGTATATGCCCACGAAAAAGCAGCATTACGATTCAAACCGAACAGTATACTCGAAGCCTACTTTGAGATATATTTAAATGAGTGTGAAAAACTTATCCGGCAGGGATTAGTGAAAAAGTACAGAACCATCAATAAAAATTCAACCACATTAAAAGGCAAATTTTTGTTCTC
>CALBTS010000294.1 GCA_937968035.1 uncultured Methanomethylovorans sp. | reverse complement strand
CTGTCTGTCTCCTCTGGGCTAATTGTCTTACGGGATTTTTGGGATAGGCTAATGATTAGAGTCGATCCAAAATCATTTTGTGGGCCAAGGGCCTATTTTACAGATTTTGATCATCGAATTGTCTCCAGATCAAGGAATTTAGATACCATAAAGTTGAAAGGGGAAAGAAAGCTGAAGGCTCTCCTACTTCTCAAAGGGCAAATTGTTTGTGCCGCTTCTCATCTTTCAACTCGTTTCGCATATGAATTTTTCAAAGACAATCCAATCCTTTTAGTAAGTGAGGCAATTGTTCCCGCATTTAGATCTGACAAAACTGATTTTTCTGAACTATTTGCAAAAAAGCGCTTTAAAGAAAAAGACTCTGCAATAATCTTTTTCAAAGAGCATATCACCAAAACAGTAAATTGGAATCTTGATGAAAACTCAATGTGGTTCAGAGATCGTTTCCTTAAAGACGTTGAAGATGATCATTCTTTAGTTTCCACCCACATCTCACCTGAAAATAGACATATTGTTAAAAAACTTGCTGCTGAGATACGAAAAGGATCTCTTTTGGGGAGAGCGTTCATTGATCGTGGAACGAAAGGATTACCAAGACAAGAAAAAAGGCTCCTGCAAAATTATCGAGAACTTCTATATCACATGTCAGGCGCACGTGTCGTCAACTGTGAAAGTGCATTACCCCAAGAAAATTACATTGATTATGATATTGCTGACTTACAACAAAAACGAGCCCGATTATCAGAGGAACAAATTTTATCGAAGGTGCTAATAGAACTTGTTTTTGATTCTTTTCAAAAAAGCATGCTTCCTGTTGAACTCCTTGACTTACTAACATTTGAAGATATTCTTCAAATTAGGCAACCATTGTTGGAATCGAGTTTTCAACGTAAATATGATTCTTTGGTCAGGAGTGTTGTTAGCCCCCATGAAATGGAAACGTCAGAGTTTTTAGATATTGATAAGTTAGAAATCATTCGAAAGGATTTGTCTGAAAGTTTTAATAATGTACTCCAGAAAGAGTTGCCAAACTTTCTCAAAAAAAAGGCCCTTGAACATTCAAAAGAACTTGCGAGCATATCATTATCAGTTGCATTGGGTGTAGCAGGAGCAGTGCCGGGGGTGGGATTGGTGGCAAGTGCTATAAGCATCATGAAAGATACTCCAGCTCTATTAGTAAATATCGGCCAGACCTATCGATCTGTACGCGCTATTTCTAACCAAGACGAATATTATCAAAATAAAGAGCAACTGATAAAAACGGAGATAGAGAAATCAACAATAAGTGAGAAGGCGATAATGTATGAAATGGTTGATATGCTGTTAAATATTATATCAAAACGTATCCAAATTTAAAATATGGAAAGAACGCTGCTCCGCCACACCTGCGAGTACAATTAGTCGGAGGGACCTCCTTCTCATATTATCTATTAAAAACGATGTTGTGAACTGAACAAAAATGCAATGTATATGGCCAACCAAAAAGTATAAGAGATGTAAAAATCAAACTAAGTTTCTTTTATGTCATCAGCATAAATTAAAACCTCTTTGGCTCTTTCTATTTGGTATCCCTGTAGTAGTCGGATTATATGCAGGTATTTATCAAGATTTGATTAACGCAATTATCTTGAAAAAAATTCAAACTCCGCCTGTTCAAATAATTAGTTATGATCAATATAATTCAGTGCCTGAGTTCGAATTGAGTACACTCCAAGTTGATAAAATGAGTAAAATTCGATGGGAGTCTAGATATAAAATAATAAATGAATCTGATGTTGACATAAAAATAAAAAATTTGTCATTTATTAAAAACAACGGTGAAATTAAATTAATTTCAGAACCGGTACCTTACTATCGATTGTTAACCGCTTCTAATGATCTAAAAGGTAATTCTGGTTACATCAACGATTACCCATTATTCTTATCTAATCATTCCTGTGCTATTCTTGACATAATATTTTATATTATACCTTATAATAAGAATATTAATATCACAATTCCTTCTTCTCAGAATGCTCAATCTAATTACATGATAGCTTCACTATTCGGCTGTATTACTGAAAACGAATGCAACAACATATCTTATAACTCCCCATTCGCTCATTTTAAATCTGAAAAAGTTAATTTTGCATGGAG
>CALBTS010000293.1 GCA_937968035.1 uncultured Methanomethylovorans sp. | reverse complement strand
TCTTGAGCGATTCCCTACATCGCCCGAGCCAGGAGGGCGAGGGCGATTACCTTCTCTTCTTGTTCTATTAATAAACGGATTCTTTTTTTAATGAATTAACTTCTTAAATCTATTTCCCAGTTATAATTTAGTATATTCCATTCTCTTCTATAATAATCATAATTCAGTTCGGTAATCCCACAAAAGACTGTCTTAAAAAGATGTCTTCTATATACAGGCATTCCCAAAATATTGCACATCAAGATTCTAATAAAACCATCATGGCTAACTAATAGACAATCTTCGTTTCTTGAAACCAAGTCTTTGAGTAGGCCTTCCTGTCTTGTTTTTACTTCTTCTCCATTTTCACCGCCAGGGAACCTGCAATCTTTTTTCTTTTCATTAAAGTCCGTCCAAAAATTGAAGTACTTTTCCTTTATTTCTTCTTCGGACATTAATTCAATTAGTCCAGTGTCAATTTCATTAAGTCGTTTATCTTCGATTATGCTCAATCCTTTTAATTGGCTCAACGGCCAAGCGGTTTGATGGTTTCTCCTATACTCACTTACATAAATCTTTTTCAAGTCAATGTTTTTAAAATAATCCCCCAATCTTTGAGCTTGCTTTTCTCCAATTTCACTTAGGCTAGGATCCGTGTGTTTGATTTTTGGATTTATCTCTGTTTCAATTCTCTTATCTCCATGCCGTACAAAGAAAACTCGCATAAAACCTCACTTGCAATATTATCATTAGTCTTCATCACTTCATTTAAAAATTTGATCCCACTTCAAAGTCAGTATCAAATAATTTGATCTATGGTTCCATGCTCAAGGCTTTCCGCGCCAAGGATGGCGCGGAAACACCAGCCGGAAGCCGCCAAGAAAAATCAAGCACATAACAACCCGGTATCTGGAAGTACCATGCGTCCATAAGAGCGAATCGGAGTACTCGACGATTCGCGGGACGCATGGTACTTGGTGGAGCGGCGCGGCTAGCGCCGCGGAACCCGAGGAGCGCGTCACAGGACGCGCGACGCAGCAGATACCGAATCTGTTATGTGACTGATTTTTCTTGGTCTATCTAAATCGCCCGAGCCAGGAGGGCGAGGGCGATTACCTTCTCTTCTCGTTGAAATATTCAACAATATTTTTTAGATTTCATTTTACATCTCTTAGGCATAAACTTGAATAAATATATATACAATAAAAATAGCACAAACATCATAACAGTGAGTATGGTGCACATGCTAACAATCAGTTGATTATAAATACTGCACATGTTTGGAATGATCTGTAGGATCGTACCTATAAGGATTAATGAAAAACCGAATATTGAGTAACCCTTTTGTAATAATAGTGAGTAGTAGATTGACTCACTATAACCCCATCGTGAAATTGCATTTTCCGCCAAATTTTTATCTTTTATTCCTGCTATATTTAATACCGAAATTAGGGCCCCCAATGCAGTACAGGCCAAACCGAATATTACAAATATCTTATTTAGTTCAACAATTATCATCATTTATATCACTTTGCTATTTTACTTTTTTATATTCAATATTATTCGCATCATAAATAAAGTTCTTTAAATGGGTAATTGCTTCAGTTGATATTGAAAATACTTTATTCTCCCAGACCTCGATTCTAAAACTTGTTTTGATGCTTAATAACATTTCTTTTATTTTTTCTAAGGTAATAGATGCCTCGGATAGTTTTTTATTCACAGGTGGGAGAACCTCCCCTTTGTTATAGATTGCTTCTTCAACTTCAAAAAGATTTCCATCAATTTCAAATAATATACGATTACTTCTTTGAGGATAAGTAATGTCTAGTGATCCAATTCTTAAAATAAAATCTTTTCTATTATCTTTATGAACTTTTAAATCAACAGATACATAATAAAAGGCATCTCCGATTTTATTTTTGTAAATGGACAATGTATAAAAATCTATTGGATCATTAAGGCTATCAATAAATCTATAATTAATACTATACTCAAATTTATCCAGTTCTTTATCTTTAATATTGTCGTTGCTTTTACAAGAAGCAAATAAAGTAATAAATAAGATAGCAGCAAAATAAATAAACTTCTTGTTCATTTCTAACTTCCTTCATTTTTGTCCCAAATTAAACATTTATGAACTATCTTATAATTAAGTGCTTCTTTCTTCAGAAACGTTTCGTATGATTCGATCTATGGTTCCATGGTCGAAGCTTTCCGCGCCAGGGATGGCGCGGAAACACCAGCCTGTAGCCGCCAAGAAAAATCATGCACATAACAA
>CALBTS010000292.1 GCA_937968035.1 uncultured Methanomethylovorans sp. | reverse complement strand
ACGTGTGCTCTTCCGATCTGATGTTTACCTGCACAGAAGATGTTATAAGACCAATGATAGTGGCAATGGATAATTTTTTGCTTTTAGGGTTCTTTAAACATAATGGAATTTACGGAAACAAAGAATTGATGAGCTATGACAAAAGAGCCATTGAGTGGGGAAGAGAGCTGTGTAGCTATTATATAAGCATCTCGGAACCGATTGAGTAGACATGAGATCGTAAGAGGCAGAATGAGATCATCGATCATTGATACTATAATGCTCTCTGAAAAAAGAAGGGAGATCATGCTTTTGCTATCTAGTGGCCCAAATAGCCGAAGAGAAATAGCCGCATCTCTTGATGTAAGCTGGAACTTATTGAAACAGCCTGTGAAGGAGCTGAAAGATGCCGGGATGATCTTTCAGGAAGATGATGATTTCAGATTATCAAACAACGGGCAATTGATGATAAAAGCTTTTATGCCTCTCTTGAATATAGTAAATACTGTTTCTACTGACAGCAACTACTGGATAAATCGGGATCTACAGGCAATACCCCGCTATATAGCAAAAAGGATGGGCGAACTTTCTAATTCCAGTCTGAACACGCTTTCAATGGACTACATGTTCGAACCCTTCAAGCAATTTATAGAAACTGCTATCACACCCGGATATTTACACATGGTTCTGTCTTTATTTGACCCGGAAGCACCCATGATCCTCTCTGAGCTGTCAAAAAAGGGTGTTCAGATATCTTTGGTCTTCAAAGAGCATATCTATAATAAAATGAATGAAAACTTTGGGGAACAACTACAAAAACTACTTACTTCTGAGAACATTAGTTTCTATCAACTCGATTCTGAGATCAACCCTCCAGAACTTATGATCACTGATAAAGAAATGGCAGTCATATTCTTTAATCAGAATGGAAAGTATGATTACAGAGAACTAAGGAGTTCTGATGAAAGAGCTATAAAATGGGCAACTGATCTTTTTGATTATTACAAAAGCATTTCAGAGCCTGTAATTTAATGTATCTTTTTTAGAAAATAAGTAAAAAAACTTCATTCTCTCGAACGGTCCAGTTAATAGTATAGTGGCTACCAGCTCCCGTGCTATTGTCCGTAGGGTCTCATCGCCCAGTATCTTAACTGCACGGTCGCTCGTTTAAAGAGCATCATAGAACTCTATCTCATCTTCGGTAAGACCTAGTGCTTCTCCAAGCTCGGCAAGGTTAATGAGTTCCTTGATGACCTGAGCCGCTTTTATGGAACGGGTCTGTGGCTTCTTTGAACCACTTCAAGCATCTCGGAATTCTACAGAGCCCAGTTTTCTACTTATTGATAGTTATTTGTATTATCCCTCTCGTTATTCAAAAAACACACTTAGTTACTTACTTTTGTACTATCTTTCACATATCCCTTTATAATCACAGAACCGGCAGTTCGGCTCCTCCATTATATCAAAATCCTCATCTATTAAAATAATATATAAATATTATCAATGCCACCTGAAGACAACATCAATGGACCGGCCAGTTCCGAGAAATCCACTACTTTCTGCATACTTACAGAAGATGCAGTTTCTATCCGAAAAAGAGACATTATGATCGTAAGGCTGCTAATTTTATTCATTTTTGCATGGTATGTTTTTCTAGTATACTATCCGCCGGAAGAGATTGTCGGGTATTTGGGAGTACATAATACCTATCTAGTTGTTTTTCTGCTGGCTGCCATAGGCGGTGTATCTGCGTTCACTTCAACATCCTTCTACACAGCACTGGTCGCGATATCCTTAGGAGGAGTTGATCCGATATACATCGCAATTTTTGCAAGTGTAGGGCTTACATTTGGAGATATTGTATTCTATGTTGTCGGCAAAAAGGGAAAACAATGTGTTCCCTCAAAGTACGGAAAACATATAGGCCGATTTTTGCAATTAGTAAAAGTTGCTGGTGACAAGAACGTAGTTTTGCTAATATTTGTCTACTCACTGACTCCACTCCCCAGCGACATACTGGCAATTGGGCTTGCACTCGCGGGATTTCCCCTTAAAAAAATGGTCCCTCCATTACTTATAGGGAATTTTGTACTTATTCTTGTGCTGGCAGAACTTGCGATATATGGCTATCAGTTATTATAATCACCAGACAAAAAAGGATTAGGGGGCCTGTTGGAAAAGTCAGTTTACTTCAGATAAAATATGTATATGTAATGTTATAAAAAAATCCTTTTTGACTACGTAATCATTATCAAGGGATATATTCTATTATATGATGGCAATTAGGTACAAAATTTAATTAATAAGTAAGATAAATATATTCTGTAATCACTTCCAAACAAACGACATTCTTTTTTGGACCTGAAATGTATGAAAAAATGGTTATCTACAGAGCCCTTATTTCGATATTTTGATTAACTTCCCTTCCTTTATATTATTTCCCTCTCAGTGTATCGTATTGAAGCCCATGCCAAAACTCTACCATAATTTGTTTAGTTCTGCGTACTTTCCTATCACCTCCATGGTGGGCGGCCTGGGTCGCTTGCCATGATCACGGAGCGGGCAAAACGGTAAATCAGGTCAAGAGGTTGAGTTCTTCGGAGGTGTCATAGAGGTGAAGAACCTGCGAGACATTAAAGAAGCAGAATCCGGGAAGGGATTATAGAAGCCCCATTCATCCCGGTTGATAACCTGGATTTCAGAGGTAAGAGGTTTTCCCGATATGTTTTGTTGCAAGATCCGGAGAATATAGATGTTAATTCAGATAATCCAGCTGTGCTATAATTTATCATAAATACCATCAGTATCATACTATATAACAGATCAAACTAAAATCATCAGCACATAGATTAAAAGTTTATGATAAAATCAGGCGGGTCTTTTTTCTATAAGGGGAAACGCTGTGTAATTGGCGCTGTCATCTCATTAAAGGGATTGCATTACATAGTTGCAGCTTCTCATATATTTCATGGGACAGAATACCATGTAGAAGTGGATGGAAAGGAAGCTGCTGTCAAGATTTTTGTAAAAGATTTTGATCTGGCCCTGATAGAACTTCCTTCTGACTGCATAGTTGAAACAACCAACTTTGGCAAAGCAGTTGTATTGGATGATGCACTGCTTGCCAATGAGACGCATGTAATCGCATGCAGAGTGATCAATGCCGGATCTTCTTTGCTTTATTTAAGTTTCTTCTCTGATATGCCACAACCCGGAGATAGCGGTTCTCCTATCCTGCAAGCAGGTAAGGTAATAGGGCTTATATCATCGATGAGGCTTAGCACTTGCATGGGAACTGCAATCTCATCTGATGTTCTCATCAACATGATTAGATAAAGAAGATTGAAGAAACAAGATCCTTTTAGAATTCCCCTATTATTTGCAGCACTATCCTTCTTGTCTTTTCAATCCGGTCAAAATTTATGCATACTATCTGCTGCCATGTTCCAAGTGTCAATCTTTTCTCAACAAAGGGAACTGTAAGACTTGGACCGATGAACAATGCTCTTAAATGAGATCCACCGTTGTAATCTCCCCATGTTTTGTGATGAAAATAATCCTTATTCAGAGGAATTAGCTTATCAAGAGTTTCTGAAACGTCTTTTGAAAGGTTTGGCTCAAATTCCATTGTAGTTATTGCTCCAGTCGAACCAACGCAGAATACTGTAACTGTTCCATTTCTTATTTTTGAGTTTTTGACCTCCTCTGATACCATTTCACTGATATCGACTATTCCACAATCTTCTTTTCCAATGACTGATATTTCCCTTGTTTCTACAGGCATGAAATGATATTGGCAGGTCAGATTAAATATATTCTTGCAAGTTTTTTAAAAGTATGCCAGGTTTATAGTTAACACCTATTGTTTATAACGTACAATTGGTAAAATAGTATTTAGTCGACCGTGTGATCTATATGACAATTTTCAATCAAATATTGCCAACTATTAATAAAAAGTCTAAATGAAGAGGCTTACCAGCCCCTTCACGTCACGTTCATCTCTACGCCCTTCACTTCTGCACTGACCTCCGGGTTGTAGTAGGAGTAGGCTTTGCTTTCCTGGGCTGCTGCCTTTACAGGAAAAAGCGCTTTCATTTGCATGGTGAAGTTAAGCTCCTCGCCCACCTGCATCTCATCGATGTAGAGCACCACCTTGCGGCCTGCGATCTCATAGCGTGTGATGGTGTCGTTATCCTTGAGGACATCCAGGCTCGTTGTGACTGGACTGAAACCAGTGGGTACAGCGATATCCACTATCATCATGCCGCTGGAATTGACCATGCCCCCGATGCCATGCATGCCGTTGTACTTTACCCGCACATCTGCTGTCACGATGTCATCCACAGCCACTTTCGTGGCATCGTATGTTACGTTAAGCTCTATCTCGTTCTGCTCCACCACATCCGGCAGGATCACATTGAACTTCTTCACAAGTTGGTAGCTCACTTCTCCCTCGCCTTCGATACCCAGGGTCACCTGCTTCGTATCCACAGGCACTTCCACT
This sequence comes from uncultured Methanomethylovorans sp., assembly GCA_937968035.1. Classification (GTDB taxonomy): domain Archaea; phylum Halobacteriota; class Methanosarcinia; order Methanosarcinales; family Methanosarcinaceae; genus Methanomethylovorans. Next base: position 2,219 of record CALBTS010000292.1, on the reverse strand, counting down.
ACCTGTACCACATCGAAGTTCTGCGGAGTGATCCTTACCTCTCTAAGCGATGTATTGTCAGCCATCACCGACACCGTGGCATCGATATCCCTGCCAGCCGAAGCCGCAGCGGTCATGAGAGCTCTGAAAGCCATCACAGTATCCTGAGTGCTGGAGAAACCGCCCTGAGCATTCCTCTGTGCAGCTATCCACTTAAGAGACTGGCTTGCAGTCGGATCCCTGGCTTCAATAAGAGCCAGCGTTGCATATGCCGTAGTCTCCACATTCTTGCTCGAAGGCATTATTATGCCATAGGTATCATAACCATAAGGCCTGGATACCTGAGCTTCATCATATCCCCAGTAAGTACCATCCTTATCCTGTTTTGCCATTGTCAGCAGCTTGTCCATAGCCTCGTCAGCTTTGGAACTGTCCAGTTTCTGCAAGGCCAGCGTACCGATGGCAAGAGCATACGGATCGTCCTGTGCGGCCAGATTAGCTTCCAGATACTGCTGAGCCTTTGCCATTACCTCCGGGCTGGTATCTCCATATTCCTCAAGCGCCAGCGTGGTATAAGCTGTCAGAGCGTATGCACCATCCACCCCCCCCATCATGTCCTGGTGTATGACAAAGCCCACCGATTCCCATGAACCATCAGCCTGCTGGTGGGATTCTATCCAGTCAGCAGCCTCCTTCAATACATCCTCATCTATGGTAGTGATATCCCTGGCACCGCTGAACTGTGACAGCACAAAGTCAGTAAGCCACAGACTGCCCTCCCCGTCACTTTCCCCGAACGCAGAGAAAGAACCGTCAGCATGGCGGTAGGTCAGCTCGCGCTGGTAGCCGGTAATAATGTATGTTTCGGCCTTCGCCCGGATCTGCGGATTCTCCTGGCCTGTAGCCTTCAGGTACCGCAGCACTTCCACATCCGTGGAGAACAGCATCATGTTCTGTTCACCGCAGCCATAAGGCATACCCAGCAGGTCATCCACACCGCTTATGGTCTGTGCCACAATGCTTGGTGTAAAACTCACCAGGATCTTGCCTGAATCCTTCACCATATCAAAAGGCAAACCAGCATCCAGCACCACCGAAGCATTGTCAAGGATGCCATTATCCACCACCTCTCTGGTCGCACCTTCAGGTTCCACAATGATATCTTTCTTCACAGCATCCGCCTTTTCTGTGGTCTGACCTGTGATCTCAATGACATGGGTGCCTATCTGTGTTGGCCTGATGGTGAAGCTCACAGAGCTCACACTGTTCGGAGCCACTGTCACCTGCTTTTTATCAGTACCCACAAGCTGGAACCAGTCCTCGCCTTTCAGGGTGAGGAAGACCTGCTGCTCCTTATCCAGATAGTTATACACCTGTACTTGTACCGGGAACTGCTCGCCCCGTATGACAGCATACGGCAGGTCAGGGTCAATGAAGAACTCCTGGAACACCTTGAGCTGGGTTTCGGAAATGCCTATACCCTGCGGTCCCGAGGATACTGCATGCAATCTCCAGGTGGTGATACTGTCAGGTGCGTTCAGATCAAGGTCTGCTTTTCCGCTGCTATCGGTGAGCAGGTCGGGTATCCATATCCATGTTTCAGGGAAGAACTGACGTACCCTCTGTACCTCAGCAAGAGGCTGGTCAGGCCCGACTGACCCCGGAGATGCGGTTGGAGCGGGGACATTGGGCTCTACTGCAGCTTCCTCCTGCACTGCCACATCCATGCCCTTTCCACCAAATCCGTCCATCACCATCTCTTCCTGCGGAACTTCCACCTTCGGAACATTCAGTTCAGGTGAGGCCATGACCACCATGCCCGCATTGTCAAGCACATTGTAGGCTCCTTCCTGATACCAGTAGTATGTGGGATGGGCCTCAGCCAGAGGCTCCATGAAGCGCTTTTCGAGCTCGCTGAACACCTGTTGCAGGTTAAGCCTTCCTTCGCTGAGAGCATACACAGACTCATCCACAATGGACACACCTATCATGGCTTGGCTGCCCGCATCAAAGTTCACGGTCACATTATCCCCCGGCTTCACCTCTCCCTCGCTGAAGCCCGAAGCCAGGTCTACCTGTGTCTTGAATTGCACATCAAAGGGCAGCACATCTGCAGAGACCTCATTGTTGGGATTGATCATGTACGCCACTACTTTTGCAGTGGGGCTCATCTGTGGAGTTACAGGGATGCTTATATCCGATTCGCTGCTTGTGGCAGAATATACTGTCCTGCCGTTGGC
>CALBTS010000291.1 GCA_937968035.1 uncultured Methanomethylovorans sp. | reverse complement strand
TCAATAGGGAGAAACATACTCCCTGTTTTTTATATGCACTTGTAGGGGGATAGGTAATGTGGCATGAACTCATTAATATAGAAAGAATAATTTTATCTTCATTCAGATGTTAATATAGCTCAAGTAATTGCAGTTCATGCTGCCGGACAGGAGATCCAATGATCATCAAGAACGAAAACGATGTTCTAAAAGCCATTGAAGAACACAATGTAAAGTTCATACGGCTACAGTTTACAGACATACAGGGCGTGGTCAAGGACGTGGAAATACCTGTGACCCAGATCAAAAAAGCTCTGACCACAGGCATAAGCTTTGACGGCTCTTCTATAGAGGGATTTGTCAGGATATACGAATCTGACATGCTGCTTAGACCTGATGTAACCACATTTGCACTACTCCCCTGGAATAACGGTAAAGGACAGGTGGCGCGCATTATCTGCGATGTGTACCAGCCAAATGGTGAGCCTTTCAAAGGCGATCCCCGCTATGTGCTTAGAAAGGTTACAGAAAAGGCTGCTGAAATGGGTCTTACATTGAACGTAGGGCCTGAGATGGAGTTTTTCCTTTTCGAAAAAGAAAATGGTAATGCTACGACCATACCTCATGACTATGGAAGCTACTTTGAATTTGCACCTACGGACATTGCTGAAGATATCAGACGTGAGATAGTCCTTACGCTCATGGACCTCAATTTTGATATTGAAGCTTCCCATCACGAAGTGGCCTTCGGCCAGCATGAGATCGACTTCAAGTACGGCGACGCATTAACTATGGCCGATAATGTGGTCACGTTCAAGTACGTCGCCAGGACCATAGCTAAGATCAATGGATTGCATGCAACCTTCATGCCAAAACCAATAGCTACGGTCAATGGTTCAGGTATGCACGTTAACCTTTCCCTGTCAAAGGACGGTAAGAACGCTTTCTACGACCCGGATGCGGAGATGGAGATAAGCGATACAGCAAGGTATTTCATCGCCGGTGTCCTGAACCATGTCAAAGCTATCACATGCATAGCAAATCCTATTGTGAACTCATACAAGAGGATCATCCCCGGATATGAGGCACCTGTATACATTGCATGGTCCGGTGCTAACCGCAGTTCTCTTATGCGTATACCTGTTGCAAGGGGCAGCAGCACTCGTGTGGAACTGAGAAGTCCCGACCCATCCTGCAACCCATATCTTACTTTCGCTGCTATACTTGCAGCTGGTCTTGAAGGCATACAGAACAAGACCGCTCCAAAACATTTTGTAGATTACAATATTTTTGATCTGACTGGCAAAGAGCGTGCAAAAGAAGGTATCGAAAGCCTGCCTGGCACCCTCAATGAGAGTGCAAACTACTTTGAGCAGGATGAGTTGCTAAAGAAGATATTGGGCACGCATGTACATGACAATATACTCAGACTTGCGAGAGCAGAATGGGATGAGTATAAAAAGCAGGTACATGGATGGGAGATCGAAAGATATCTTAACGTCACTTGATGCCCAAAATAAAGATACGACAGGCCCAGCAGGAAGATCACGGTCCTCTCTGCCGGTTCATAGAAATTGTGGACAATGAGTTTTACCCGCCCCTCAGCATGAGAGGTAATGGTATAGAGCAAAGGGTATGGGAATGTCTTGCTGGTAAGCATTCCTATTACCTGATAGCAGAGGATCATAGTGGTCCACATGACACAGCCGGGAATGTTATCGGTGTTATTGGCTGTAGCAAATCCTGGAGAAAAGAGAACGACGCATACATCAACCTCATGTGTGTGCATCCCTTTCAA
>CALBTS010000290.1 GCA_937968035.1 uncultured Methanomethylovorans sp. | reverse complement strand
ACCACCGAGATCTACACTCTTTCCCTACACGACGCTCTTCCGATCTCTTAAGAAATGTACCCCACTTACCAAATACTTGATCAATTAGAGTATTAAGACCTCGCCGAGACATATCATCGGGGAAAGAATGGATGATGATTGATTTATCTTTTGCTGCCAACTTTAAGCACAACAGAAGATTGATCCACTGAAGGATCAGTCCGGTGTCATATGTACCACGCATAAGACGGAACTCAACAGAACCACGCTGTTTGATCGACAGGTAATTCATAGCATCATACTTATTACCTGTACTTAGGTGAGCGTGAAGGAGGTCAGGCATATCATCAGAAATCTTCAAGATCGTACTAAGACGATTAGTAATGTCCTGATTGTGTTCCAGAGACCGGCAATAGTTGCTATCGTACCTGGAAAGATCAGACCACTTAAAGAATGTCTCTTCGAAGACTGCATACAGAAGAAAAAGCTTCTTGAGTTGAGATACTTCCAGATCACGAACATCGATATGAATATGGACTGAGGTACGAGAAGAACATTCTGGAGGAGGATTACCAGCCTCTACAAACATTTGCCATACCTTTTTAAATCGGAACATGGCACGGGTAATATCACCACCCTTTAATGGCTGACCATCTCCGGTACTCATGATAAATTCCAAACCGCTGTTCCGAAGGGATCCATCCTTAGTAATATTCCAGAGACCATTACTTCTCATCTCTGAAGTCCAAGCGGGGCCAAAGTTACCAAGATTCTCCAACTCTACCTCTACACCAACAAACGTATCATTATCAGCGATACGAGGACTTTCTTTCCATTTACGGGTATCAGGAGCCATTCCGAGGGCTGCACCAATAGAACTCATCTTTCCACCTTCTTAACGTTCAGACCATATTCTGATAATTGTTCTGAAAGAGCATGAACTACAGGCTTCAAAACAATTTCTCCATTTGTATTTACACGAGCAATCCGTTTACCGTCCTTAAATAGAAATACCCCATCACCAGCATAAGAGAGACCGAAAAAGTAGACAGGGCTGAATGCTGCTCCTAACCTACGATATTCCATCACATCAGCCAGGGCCTGGGTGGCAGAATAGAATATGCGGGTACCCCATGCACTTAAGATGAAGTAGTCCTCTACCTTAGTAGGTGGACGAAAATCTAGATGCTCACGTTCTTTCTTGAAAGGATCTACCATAATGAAGTTACCTTCACATGGAAGTTTACGATACTTCGTACTCCCTTCCGGTTTCTGACTCTGAAGATAGATACAAGACATATTCAAGTTAACTGCACCCATCTGTAAAGGCTTAAGGCTGATACTCTTCATAGCCAAAAACGACTCTGTACTACGAGTCTGATTCTTCGGGGTGCGATAGAAGAGGTTGACATTTGCCTCTGCAATCTTACCATCTAAGAACCTGAAGCTATCGTTAAATTTAATGATTGGTGTATATTTTTCCTCCAGACCAGAAGCCAAGGCAAAGCAGTGACTATATTTGATCCTATAGTCATCAGTAGATTCATGGTATTCAGGCATTAACTACCTCCAGATTAAATTTTTCTATAAGCTTCTCCGCCATCCGCTCATCAGCATTATTTATGGTCTGTACAATGGTAGTGCCAAACTGTTCAGTGATCTCAAGTAACTCATCAAAATTACGGACAGCACGGTCTACAGCACGGAAGGCCCAACCAATAGTATCCTTGGAGGTGAGCCAGAAATTCGACAAAGTACGATACTCAACACCATCATACGGATCACCCATCTCAAGCATCTTAGGCCGATGAGCACCAGCCTTACCATACAGTTTGCGACGGTCCTTATCCTTATCGATAATGATTGACGGCACACCAGCAACCAGATCGAGGATTCGAACGAGGTGAGGACGAGCCATCATATCCCCCTTAGCGCGATCAAAGCCGATATGCAGATGACCACCACAAGAGCGAAGATTGGTCCCATCAAGTGAAGGAGGATTGTTTTCACACAACTCCCAAGCATTATAGTCAGGATCACAACCAGCCAGCATAGCCAGCTCATGGTTCAACTGATCCGGCTCAAACAAGGCGGAAGCCTTAATATTGATACCAAGATCAAGAGGCTTGATGATCTGGTGGAGATCTGACAGGATAAGGAGAGTGTTCTCGATAAACTCAGCTTCAGTACGAGCAGGGTTCACGTTGAACTCAGCCAAGACATTATCCTCTTGAACATAGCCATGTTCAGTCTTACGAGGATGGGTCTTCGAACCACCAATCAAACCAATCGCAGAACGATACCGGCCAGTATTATCGACCAGCGGAACTTCAGCATCACTACCAAGAGTAAACATAGACACTCCTATATATGTTGTCTAAGAAAACTATTCTTCAATAAAATCGTTGAGGTCGAACTCATCGAACCCTTCGAAATCGTTTTCAGGCTCTTCAAGATGAAGAGTTAACTGAGGGAAAGCACTCACCAAAGCAGAGGCATATCGGTACAATGTAGTACCTACAAGACCAGGGGCGGAGTTGACCTCATATACAAGGGCTTCTTGGTAATGATCATTCCACCCAACATCCACAGCACCGAAATCCAGACCAAGACTAAGAATAGCCTGTTGAGCTTGATTGAGAACATCTGCAGGAGGATCGATACCCTCTCTAGCGTAGATCCAGCCACCAGAATAGTTGCGAACCTTATAGTCAGCATTATCCTTCATACCGTTTCTTAGTCGCTTCTTGGTTATATCTATGATATTACCCATGAAGACATGTACGCGGTACTCATCCTTCTTCTTAACATACTTAGTGTATAGAGGAGAGTCAGGGAAAATCTCGATATGTTCACCCTCAGGAACAATAACAAGCCCTGCTGCACTATGCCCATTTAAGTTATTCCTACAACAGACAGGACCATCATTCGTAACCCAATTAAAAGCTACGTGCCTATCTGTAGTAAACTCTGGGATACGAACACCTGAAGCAGCTAAAGCCTCAAAAGTCTTCAGTTTATTCGTAGCCTTAGCCACTGAGTCCGGTTTGTTGATGATAGTAACTCCCCGATCTACTGCAGCCTGCCACCATAGGGGCTTTTTTGAGTTACCCCAGTTTATGATAACATGAAGATCGGAAGAGCACACGTCTGAACTCCAGTCACCGAATACGATCT
>CALBTS010000289.1 GCA_937968035.1 uncultured Methanomethylovorans sp. | reverse complement strand
GGAGGAACTACTACCAAGTGATTCCTAAATGTGCGAAAAATACTTGACACTACCATCATCTGACCTCCTTGTTTATGAAACCCTTGTCGTCCAGGGTTAAAAAGAAAATGCCGGACAGATCCCAGTGGGTTGTGTCCGGCCAACGATAGAAAAAAAATGAATATTCAGTTGTAACAAGAGTATAACAATGGAAAGGTAGTTATCCTAGGGGGATTTTTTACTTCTCATCCAGCGGGCTGTGCACCGCCTTTGGTCCGCGGTTGAGGACATGGGTATAAATCATCGTGGTCTTGACATCCTTGTGTCCGAGCAATTCCTGCACCGTCCGAATGTCATAACCCGCTTCCAATAAATGAGTCGCAAAACAGTGCCGAAAAGTGTGCGGGCTGACTGGTTTATCAATCCTGGCCAATTTCGCTGCTGCTTTGACTGCACGCTGCAACCCGCTGGGGTCCAGATGGTGACGACGCACAATTCCACTACGTGGGTCGGTGGATAATCTTTCCGATGGAAAAAGATATTGCCAGCCCACTTCTTTATCTGCAGTGGGATATTTACGTGCAAGCGCAAAAGGCAGCTCAACCGAACCATACCCTTGCGCCAAATCTCGCTCATGTTGGTTTTTGACAAATGTAATTTGATTCTTAAGTGGCTGAATAAGGCTGGCAGGCAGCATGGTCGCACGGTCTTTTTCGCCCTTTCCTTCCCGGACGATGATCTGAGATTGCTCAAAATCGATATCTTTCACCCGCAAGTGGAAGCATTCCATCAACCGTAACCCGCATCCGTAGAGCAACTTCCCCATCAATTGATGCAGTCCATGCATTCCAGCTAACACCCTTGCTACTTCATCTTTCGATAAGACCGTCGGCAGATGTTCTGAGCGTTTGGCGCGCAGTGCGTGGAGTGGAACAGGAATATCTATTTGCAGGACATTTCGGTATAGAAATAGCAAGGCATTGAGCGCCTGGTTTTGAGTAGAGGCAGAAACATGCTCGTCTTTCGCCAGATGGGTGAGGAAGGCCTCGATCTCAGCGACACCCATTTCAGCCGGATGGCGTTTGTTGTGATAGAGAATATAGCGCCTAGCCCAGTGAACATAGGTTTTCTCTGTGCTGTAGGAATAATGCTTCAAGCGGATCGTGTCTCGGAGCTGATCGAGAAGTTTTTTTGGTTTTGGAGGGGATGTATCGGTCATAGATGTTTGATCTTGCAGAACTGAGTGTATAATATTGTAAGATTATTTTTTTGTTGCTGTTTGTTTTTACCAGGCATAATTGCAGTATAGCATATTTCTTTCAGTTGGCTATACGGTAAAAATGCAGCGTATCAAGAGTCCGTATAATTAATAGTTAGGCGCTTGTCATTCATAATTCAATCAAAGGTGAATAATAATGAAGTTGATTATCAAAGATACGATTTTCGATGATTTTCCTGAATTGGTTTTGGGAATTGTCATTTTGCACAATATTGATAATTCACAAAATAAGGCTGAAATTACAGAAATGTTGCGCCAAGCCGAAGCAGCACTTTCAGGTAAATTTGGAAGCACTCCAGTTATTGAGCATCCCTATATCGCAACTTGGCGGGAAGCCTATCGAAAGTTTGGAGCAAAACCAAAAGATTATCCTTCATCCGTTGAAAATTTAACAAGAAGGGTATTGAACGGCGCAACGATTGGACATATCAATAATCTTGTATCCTTATACAACACAATTTCATTGCGCCATATTTTGCCCGTTGGGGGTGAAGATTTAGACAAAATCTCTGGCGACATTTTATTAACACGGGCTGGTAATGACGAACCCGCTATCTTTCTTTTAGGTGAAAAAGAAGCACGCGCCCCGCGTGAAGGCGAAATCATTTACAAAGATGAAGTTGGCGCAATTTGTAGACGTTGGAATTGGAAAGAAGCAGATAGAACGAAATTGACCCAAGAGACAAAGAACGCTTTTTTGGTCATTGAATCTTTACCGCCCGTTCCCCGTGATACAGTCGAAACCGCTATTCGTGAATTAGCCGATTTGGTTAAGCAGTATTGCGGTGGCACAGTTTCAACAGCATTTTTAGACAAAAATAATCGTGAAGTCAGTCTCATATAAGGTGTAATGATGTTCATTCCAAAATATTATCGTGAAGAAGACCGTCAAAAACTTTTAGCATTTTTGAAACAAAATAACTTTGCCGCTCTTGTTACTTTCGATGGCGAAAAACCAATCGCCACTCATACCCCTGTAGAAATTGTCGAGACTGAAAATGGATGGACAATCTACGGGCATATTTCACGCGCAAACGCCCAGAAAAAGACTTTTGGCGAGAATGAAGCATTGCTCATTTTTCAGGGAGCGCATACTTATATCTCTGCGCGATGGTATACCGAAGTGGATGTGCCAACTTGGGATTATATGATTGTGCATGTTTACGGAAAAGTACGAGAAATTCAAGGTGATGAATTGTATTCAATTCTCAGCCGTCTTGTAGGAAATCACGAATCGAATACATCTTATCGCCTCGAAGCACTTCCACAAGATATGGTACAAAAAGAAATAAAAGGCGTTTTTGGTTTTGCTATGGAAGTTACTCGTGTAGATGGCGGCTACAAATTAAGTCAAGGAAAAACCGAAGAAGAACGTACGAATATTGCCAGTGAACTTGAAAAACGTGGTGACAAAGATTCTAAAGTAATTGCAGAAGAAATCCGCAAGCAAGGCAAATGAGTCTTCAATGCAACCAGCGCCTAACATTGCGTGCAGCGGACGGGCGGGGGCTTTCGCCTCCGCCCGAAGGGATTCAGCCCCGAAAAGCGTTTTCTATCTTTGGCATTTTCCTGCCAATTCCCCCGCCCGCCGCTAACGCTTGCCGTAGCGCAAGTTAATGAGTTAAAGCTCTCAATTTGGCCACCCCGGTTTGAGTGACAAGCACCTTGGGAACTACTGATGGAAACAGGATAGATAAATCTGCTGACACAGAGACCCGTACCGTGTTATCTCCCCCACTGACCTGAATTCCTGTAACAAAGGCATGCACCCCTTTAGCGGATAAGCTGGCTGTATTTGAAGTCACATAAGCCTGAGCGTTCCCCCAGGTTCTTGAAGTGGGAACAAGACTTCCGGTATCTTGAAAAACTTGCTGATTGATCTCAGCGGAAGCGGCAA
>CALBTS010000288.1 GCA_937968035.1 uncultured Methanomethylovorans sp. | reverse complement strand
TAATGTGGACGAACTTGAAATGTACAGGACGTTCAACATGGGAATGGGTTTCGTGATCATATTGTCACAAAAAGATGCTGCAAAAGCAGTTGAGCTCACGGGTGGTAAAATAGTAGGCAGCATAATCGGGTCCGGTATAAGGGTGAAGGGACTTACAATAGTTTGAAGTGTGGTAAACATGTCCAGATCATCATGTACAAAAGATATACCTTATGAGATATTAACTAGCGGAGTTACCCTTGCGCAGAGTGAAAAATACATAAAGGATAACTCTGACAGGGTATTCCATGTACCCGGAGGATATAACATAAAGGGCATGAAACTTATTGGTTCAGATAAGATCCCTGTAGGAGTAAAGGGCAAGGATCTGATATTCCAGTTCATAAAGCCCTGTTTTGGATTATTCGTACTTAAAATAGCAGATGCACAGGAAGAGATCGACAAGCTGCAAAAAGAGTTCTCATAATATCAGATCTTACAGCTTGAAGATATTTCCACTATGTGTTGCAGAAAATCTTTTGATGGGAACTCGTGGATGGAACAGGCTATGACCTTGCCCTTACCTGCGTTTTTTACGACCATTATTGGGCGGTAGCTTGAATCCCTCAGGACTACCTTTGCATCTGTATCCATAAAGTAACCGTCGTATTCCACCTCAGTGGTATGGCTGTCGATGGCACAGATCTCTTCATACCCTTCCATCCTCTGCACAGTTCCAGACCCCTGTTCCTGTATATATTTCAATTCAATGGGCAGCCAGTCATAATCATATTCCGGCACCATTGGTCCGAATATGAGCACTGTTCCTCCATTTTTGAGGAATTTTTCGATCTTGCTCTTGTTCCTCACAACACCCTTGAGAGTTGAAGTATATGCAGGATTGGCAAAACCTGTGGGAAGAACAAGGCATCTGCAGGGGGGCAGGAAAGGAGTACCAAGGGATTCAGCTGGTACCCTCTGGCATTTAATTCCATACTCTATGAACAATTTTTCAAACAACAGGGGTGTTTCCCATAAAAGCATCACATCTGTCATGGAGACAGCATTATTACATTCTGATATTAATCTTTCTAAGTAACTGGTTACATTTAAATAGCAGCAGATGAAACATTCTTGTAAGGAAGATATTGGAGAATATCTCCTTGCATGTGAACGGGTGGGGAGTGGGTCCACCCTGTTTTCATTTGGCTGGGGTTCAGAGATATGTAACATCAAAAGACCACGATGGAGTGTACGGAATGACCGGTTACAGACAGGTCCAGTGCATCGACCATGCAGGGTTTGGTATCGAAGCATTTCGAATGGTCATACCCGATGACTGGACATGTTATGGTGGGATCACGTGGGTAAATGACATGCATATGCCTGCATATATTAACTTTGCAGTGGTCAGCCCCAATGGTCTAATGGCATTTGAAGGGTTTCCCATCCTGAAGTTCACGTGGTCGAGCAACCCTATGGCAGTGATGAACCAGCAATTCTGGCAGAGCCAGAGTACAAAGGTTGCTGCACCCATGCAACCGGATGAAGCGCTCCTTAAATACATAATAGCTCCTTTCAGGCAAAAGATGCAGCCTTACAGGATAGTTCTCAGAGGTCCGGTACATCCTGATGATCCGATGGTTGCAGATGCTTCGGCTCCTTGCATGCCAGCAACCAACGTGAGGTTTGGAAAAGTACGGATAACCTATGAAATTGCAGAAAATCCTATTGAAGAGGAATTCTATGCCGGAGTCTTATACGAACAGGTTCCGGTGATAGCCGGAGATTTCATCCTCTGGCAGATGCAGACAGGCTCTATTCGTGCCCTTGAGGGACATCTTGACGAGAATCTGCCCCTTTTCAGAACGATGAAGGCTTCTCTTCGGCCAAATGAGGTATGGGTCCGGCAGTTAACGGACCTTATAACCGGATCGTATCAGCAGCAGACTGCAAATATTCGGCAGATAGGTGTTTTTTCAAGACAATACAGCCAGATGCAGGATCAGTTAAGAGAGCAGAGAATGCGTAGCTGGGAAGAGTCGAACAGGCGATTTGAGGCTGACAGGGCGGCATATAATGCACAGACCGATCGGGAAAGCCCATCTGAAAGGTTCAGCCGTGAAGCCATCCTTGGTCTTGAAAGACGCTGGGATCCTTATGAAGAAAAGGAGATCGATGTTGAGCGTGGACATGTGGATGTCTGGACGAACGCCCTGGGTGACAGGATACTCTCTGACAGTTACAATTACAACCCAAATGAACATCTTATGGGCAACTGGAAGAGAATGGAACCACTTTGAGTAGGTGTTCGAAGAATTAAGTCAAAAAAAAGGATGAAAACTGGTATGATCATACCAGTTTGAATATGGGGTGGTTGGGGTCCTTGACCTCAAGACCGAGTTCCTTTGCGGTTTCTGCGAGCATGATATCTACCATGGCTGTTGCAGGGAACACTTTGTCAGTGTTCTCAATAGGACCGAAAAGCTGGAAGTTTGATCCAAGTACCTGTGGCACAAGGTTTGTACCTATATCTGCTGGCATGTAGATCGCCTGCTTCTCTTCCTTTGTTTCGAACTTCTTCTTGTAGTTCTTCATCCAGTCCCATGCAGATGCCATGTTGTGGTATCCACCGCCCACAGGCAGTCCGAGGTGTCCCTTGATCGCTACGACAGCTCTCATGGATGCACCGGAACCTGCTCCCAGTGGCGTTGCTGCCACATCGATCAATGGCTTTGTGATACCGCATTCCTTTGCTATCTCAAGCATTCCCTTCGTCTGGCCTGTACCGCCTGTCTCAAGGATCTCAAGCTTTCCCTTGACACTTGGATCGGTTGCATTGAATGCAAGGACAATAGAACAGTTGATGTCACTTTCCCTTACTGCTTCGATCTCGTCCGGGTGGATACTTGCATTGATGGAGTTGTAGATCGCCCTGTCGGCTACACCTATCTCTGTAACGTATTTTGCAGCTGCTGCACGAACATCGCCCGCTGAGGAGTCGATGAGGAAGGGAGTCTTATCATCGAGCTCAACGAACCAGTCGATGTACTTCCTGATCGCTTCAGGGGTTTCTCCCACGATCTGGTTGACGTAGGGGTTACCTGTGGTTGCACCCATCTCCTGGATGTTGTGCCACAGTTTCTCTGCAGCCGCCTTGTCAAATATGCCTTTATCTTCATCGGACACGATCTTGTGCCTTGCATAGAACATCGTACCTACAAGTACTGTTGGGTATTCTCCTGGCTGGCCACCGAACTTGACGTTGCCTACCTCGTATACCTCTTGCTTTTTATCAAATCTGAACATTTGTACACCTCTTTATCCAAATAACCACGGTTTTATTGACAGGTAAACAAGGAATATTAGTATTCCAGCAACGGCTCCATACAGTATTCCAATGTCCCTTCCAACTTTCTTTCCTATCCTCTGTGCAACTTCACTGTGGACGAACTCTATTTTCTCGTCTATCTTGTTAAGCCTCGCCAGCACTTCAGCAAAATCCGCAGGATCTGTGACAACGCTTGGTATTCTATCGCTTCTGTCGGTCATTAGTAAATCACCTGCCAGATGATCAATGGAAGAACTACTGTCATAAGGATGGCAAATATAAAGCCAGCGGCAAAACCAACTATCCCTGCTGCGCTCACTCCGGAATCAAGCTTCTGGTTCCTTGCAATGAGCTGTGCACGGGCCCTTATGTCTGCTACAACGTTATCTATAGGTCCCATCTGAGGTGTGATCACCATAGGAACCCCTTTATCGTATTCTAACTGTTCAGCCATTTTAGTTACCTCCCAGCAGCAGACCAAGTAATGTCAGCGTAATACCCATACCGATCATTATACCTTCGACCTTACCGGCATGTACACCTGCATGGAACTTGTTGAGGTTACCGATACTCATCATATCTTTGTTGATACTGAGTATACGGCTTCTTACAGTAGCCAGCTCTGCAGCCATTGGCTTCAGGCCGCCTGCCTCTTCCTTCTCTTCGCCGCCTGCTTCTCCGATCTGAAGGAGCATGGGCTCAGCATCATAGGCTCCCGGGTCCTTTGCAGCGTATTCTTTGATCTTCGCTACTATTGCATTGACATCTTCTGTTCCTATGAAGTTTATAGCTTCGACCTGTTTCTGGAACCTTTCTATCGCTTCTGCTGTCAGGTTCTCTATGTAAGGAATAGCACCTATTGCTCCAACGATCCTGTTGTCCTTGACACCGTTCTGGTGCATCTTCAGCATCGCATCCCCGGTAACGTGTCCTTTGACCTCGGAACCGGTTACAATGAGATATCTTATGTTGGGGTTGGAGATTATGTGTACAACTACCTTCTCAATACCCAGGTTCTCCGTCTTACAGGGACCAGTGATACAGGCTCCTGCAGCAAGCATTGGGTCGCCCGGCAGGTGTGAACCCAGGGTGATGACCGCAACACAGTTCTTTACATCTCCGACTTCATATTCACCTTTAAGTACAGGCCACTGTGGTGCCGGTTCTCTTTTATCTGCCATCTCACATCACTCCCATAGTTCTTAGCACATACATTACTATCAGCAGCAGACCTGCCACTCCAAGACCTACGACTATTCCATAGAACGAATTTCCGTATATGCCAGCAATGTAGGATGTATTCTCACGGCCGTGGAATGCGTTCATAAGTGGTCTGTCAGGTGCAAGGGAGTTCACCAGATCATCTGCTATCATGTCAAGCTCATCAAGCTTTGCCAGTATAGGGTCCATTGAATACTGGATAATGTCAGGGCGTTCCTCTGCCAGTAAAGAGGTCAATGGATCAAGCACCAAGTGCGCTTCAGGTGCAACATGTACCATGCTCATTCTAACTCCTCCTCAGATGGCAACAGTCCTGTTCCAACTACTTTGAAGGCATCTCTCTTTACCCGTGCATAGAATCCTGTGAATCCATAATACCATAGGAATATGCCTATAAGGACGGTAACCATACCAACAGATGCATTCTGTACGGACAATGCCACTATGCCTGCTATGATCATTGCAATAGCACCCTTCTCCAATGCATTGTAAAGAGTACGGTCCTGCTTTTCATCCGGGCCGAGATTTGCGTTGAACGGGTGCAGAAGAGCCATACCGCCTGCAATGAAGATCACTGCGATGTAGCCTGTGGTAATGACATCTTCAAGTACTACGTCGAACAGGAATGTGCCTGTCATTGCAACAGAAAGGCCAATGATCAGTATCGTCCCCGATGCGGCTATCTCTGTCATGGACTGCTCCATCACGGGAATGTTCATTTTCAGGACCTTGTTAGCAAATATACCTATCAAGAAACCAATTATTGCTGCCACTACAACAGCTATCACTGGGCCTGCTATCGCAAGGTCAAAGCCTTCAGCTACTGCAAGTCCGAACATGGCTGCAACGACACCCATACCCAGTGCCAGCATTCCTATGGAAGGTACACCGGTACCAAGACCATAGCTTGCCACTCTTCTTACTGCCGCAGCACCCCATATAGTAGCGCATATAGCACCCAGAGCGCCCATGAAGGAGAATACGCCTCCGGCTATATTGGCCAGGAAAAATGCTGCATATATTCCTACAAGGCCTCCGATTATACCAAAAGCTATTAGCTGATTCTGTGGGATAGCTGCATGAGCTTCCCCGCTTCCTCCGGCTGACATCTTACATACCTCCTAAGGTGACAACTGCCAGGATAGCACAAAGGAAGGTAACCACAAGTGAGGTGATCGCAGCCCTTGGCCATCTCTTGAACTTCGGGTCATGGAAACCTTCGATGGTTCCGCCAATGTTGTATGATGGGATAACTGCGTTCATGAAGAATATGCCCACTGCGAAAATACTGGCAAGTCCTACCAGTTCATGGCCAGTCGTGCTCATGATATCCTTAACTGTCAATCCCGCAGCAACTTCCCCGATCTTCAGCAGTGCATAATAAACAAGACCTCCGCCCAGTCCACCGAGCCCTGCTCCGATAACACCGCTTACGAAAGAAACGGTTGGGATCGCATGGCCTTCAGTACCCTGGGATATGTAAAGGTCCTGCCTGTCCTTGGTTATGGGGTCGTATTTTACCTTTGCTGATGCAGCGGGGCAGCCTACACCATAGAAGTAGACCCATTGACCTACCAGCATAGTGACTGATATCATGATCATACCACCCACACCACCTGAGGCCAGCACCAGTCCAATATTGTCAGTAACGCCCATCATCGCGCCTGCTGTTACCAGGCCGGTAAGACCTGCTCCTGCAGCCAGTTGCACAGTACCTGTTCCGATACCAGTTGCCTGGGCCATTGCTGCTGGTGCACCGCCCACAGGCACAAAGTGCACGCTAACAGATACAAGGACTCCACCGAGGGTGATAAGCAACACATACATTATGTTCTCTGCAATTAATCCTGCTATGTCGATCATGCTGCTTCCTCTTTATCTTCTTTGTACGGACCGAATGCTTTCCTTGCCTGGACTTCGATCTTCCTGTTATATATGATCATAATAAGCACCATGAGCACTCCTGCGAGAACAGATTCCCATCCGGCTGCAGGACCTTTTGTAGGATCGAAAACAGTAGTGATCCATCCACTAAGGAAGACGGTCATACCAAAGGCGATACCTGTCACAGGTCCGCCGAACTTGGCACAGAACCAGGAGTTGTCCATGCTGCTCCTAAGTCCGGACTCTGCCTTCCTTACGATCTTACCGGAGTTTGCGGTGTTTAGGCCGGAACCGAATTCCACATCCTGGAACTCACGTTCTGCGCCATAGTGCACATCACCTGTGGATGAGCCGATAGCACCAACGGTGATACCCCATATGAACGCCAGTAGCGGAAGCGGGAAAGGATGAGCAAAAACAGTTACCATTATATAAGATACTACAAGAATAGTGAATGTTGTTATGAACGAATATCCCATTATCGGGGGAGTGTGCGACCGAAGCACATCAAGATAGACCATCTGTTTGAATCGTTTCTGACTTGAACATCTGCCCATGTATGAAGTTGTTGCGTATGTTCCGTGTACCATGGCTGCGACCAGTGATCCGATGGTCAGTGCAAGCACTACGGAAACATTGAAGTTCAACATAACATAAGCTACAGTTCCACCAATGGTACACATGAGCGCGTTCGATGGTGGTTCTCCAGAAATGGCTTTGTTATAGATCCTGTGTGGATACGACATCTGGGGGGCAAGTTGCACTTGTGAGTTCGGGTTACTCTGGGATCCGATATCTGATTCCAGGTCTTCCGATGCACCTGCTATTGTGGCAGCAGCACCCATAAGTGCTAACGCGCCCATACCTATGAGCGGGTCCATATATTTTCCTCCTACATATTTGTCTTCTGATTGTGAATTAATTCTATTATATGGATAATATTAGTCCATCATAGTAAAGTGGCATTAATGATGGTAGTATATTACCATTCGCTGAAATTGAATATACTGTGTCGTTATAAACCTTTCGAAGAAAAACCCGCATTGCATAGGCATATTTTCATATTTTTTTTTTTATAATTTTTACTATCGTAGGAACATCAACTCTTACAGTAGAGTTTAAATAATACTATGAGCTTTCGCCTGAACCTTTTAGAGTTTTAAAAATTTAAAAATATAGAATTTAAAACTGCACTTGGCCTACATATATATACTCAAACCTCAAGTCCAGCCTCATAGCGACCACAAATCTCTTATTGTGAAGCTGTTTCCTGATAGTATATGATAATCGGAGCATCTTCTTTTGCAGGTTCCCTCTCTGAGCTGTCACATGAAGTGAGATCCGTGGAACTATACATCCCTAAGCTGCATGTGTATAATGGCCGAAGGCTGGACCGTGGTGTACTGACAACAATTCTCGATGAGCTCTCAACTTTGGATCTCATGACCTCCATACACGCTCCTTACTCTGCTGAATCCCCCACATATCCAAAAGAACTGCGTGTAGACACTTCCGATATGGATACAGAGGATTTCAGGCTCATGAGTGAATCGATCGAGCTTGCAGCCAGCCTGGGCTCAAGAGCTGTTGTCCTGCACCCCGGCAGGATCCATGATGGCCGTGAAGCTTCCTTCGAGAACATGGTATCTAACCTCAAGCAACTTGCAGTACAGGCAGCTGACCTCGGAGTGATGCTGGGGCTTGAAAATAAGGAAGGTACAGATCCTACGAACCTTTGCTGCCTCGCGGAAGAACTTGTGGCTGCTGTGGAAGCTGTGAACTCGGATAATCTGAAGATCACGCTGGATATCGGACACGCAAACCTTACCTGCGGGGGAGACCCAGGCAAATTGAGGACATTTGTCAGAACTGTCTCATCCCATGTGATACACATGCATATGCATGACAATGGGGGTAAGTGGACCAGTACTTATGACGGGGACGAGCACCTTGCTCCTGGCAGAGGCAATGTAGACTATACTGTATTAAAAGAGATCCATAATTATAGAGGTATCTACAATCTTGAAGTGTTCTCCATGCCGGATGTGCGTTCAGGTAAAGCTACTTTAATGCAGTGTCTGGGCAAGGACTGAGCTTTTCTCGATCCGGGGAAGCGTGTAGTTAGGTGGTACCACCAATATCAGCCTTTCTGAAAGTTCCAGTACCCTGGCAGTTACAGAGCCCATTATTTTCTTTAAACCATTTTTACCCTGGTTCCCCATGACGATCAGATCAACCTCATAGCGATTTGCAACATTGACTATTTGTGCAGGCGCATTCCCTTCTTCCACGACTTTCTTTATTCTGGAACTGTCAAACCCTATCTCGACCAGTATATTTTCGATAGTTGATAAAATAATGTCAGCTCCCTCTTTCTGCCATGATTTCATGCCCATACCCTTATCTGCAAGTACATGAAGGACTATGAACTCCGTCTCCTCATTTGCTATCTTTTTGGTGACCCGTGCAGCATTTTCTGAATATATCGAGCCATCAGTGGGTAGTAAGATCTTCATCATACCTTCATTAGAGTTAAATATATTAAAGTGCTTTGAATTGGTATTGTAATACATTGGCTGCAATACATATTTGAACTTTCAGGTGAAATACTATGAAGTATCAGAAGTTCAGGAAAATGGATAGCAAAAAATACCTTGATGTCACACGGTTCCTGAAAAAGACAACACATCTCACTGCAAGAGAATGGGTGATAGCTCACCTCTGTGCAGACTTTAAAGATGCATCTAACCGTTCCGAGATGACATGGATAGGCTCTAATCTTAAGGAACTTGTCCCCTTTATGGACGAGGAGTACACACGTCAGGAAGTTTCAAATGCAAGAGCATCGTTCAAGAAAAAAGTTCAGCGCAGTGGAACCACTTTTTTTTATGCCTATTATGCAGGTCTCATCACGCAGGAAGAAATGATAGGCATGATACATAAGATGGTACAGGACATGAAGAAGCTCATTGAAACTGAAGGTGGCGAGATCCCGGCAGAGCATGCGACCGAAGTGCAGATGCTTGTGGCAGACGTGCTCAGAAGGATCAATGAATCAATGGAAGAAGATTATTACTAAAAAGTTCAATTCTTCTTTTCCATATACCTTTCGTAATAAGCAAGCATGTGCTTTTCGATGCGCCTCAGGTAATGGGCCTGTACCTTTGAGATATAAAGTTTATTGGGTCCGATCTGCATGACAATATCCGAATCCTTCGGACCTTTCATCTCAACTGGCACTATCACAGGCCCGCCGCATGTGGTGCACAACCTGAGGTCTCCTTTATGTTCCAGTATGAAAGCTTTGACCTCAGGGTCAATATCCAAGCTCCTTTGAGTTCTTTCCATGTGTAGCTTGCATTAAGTAGCAACTATATGTATTTTGCTGCAACCTGTCCAAGAACATACTTAAATACACGGACATGGAATTTTATAATGTAGATATTATGACCAGAGTTGTGATATCATTGCTGTTGATCGCAGCCATATATCTTTGCGGTTGTATCGAGAAAGAAGAGGACGAAATTCCAGTATTTACTGATCCTGGCTACCCGAACACTTATTTTGCCCATCCGGTCCTGGGCTGGTATCTTAATAAGACAGCCCATATATATGAAACTCAGGGAGAGCCAGCTGCTTTCCTGTATTATACTTCGGATCCTCTTCTGAGTACAAGGGATGGTGATCTGAGATTACGGGTCCGTACACTTGAAAATGATCCCGTCAACCTCGAGACCTTAAGAGGGCTTGGCATAGATATACTCACGGTTTCTGCAGATGGCACCATTATTGTGTGTTATGCCCCCATCAGCAGTCTGCAGGACCTGGGAACACTTGACTTCGTGAAAGATGTAAGTTCTGAGAAGCAAGAGTGAATCATCAAAATAGATCATCAGGGAATTTTAAATCAGATGAAGTATTAACTAAAGCCCATGTTGATGCGCGATAGGAACAAACTGGTCATATGGCCAGCCTATATAGATAAGAACAGGTCAAGAAGTCAGGGGCGTATTATTTCAAAAAAATCATCTGTTGGTGAGCCTACCCTCGCTGAGATCGAAAAAGCAGCATTGAAGCTTGGTCTGAACCCTGAAGTTGAAAAAGATAGATCCTATCCCCGATCATGGTGGGAAAAGAGTGGCAGAGTTCTCATCGATAATACCGCTCCTAAAACCCAGCTTTCAAGAAAAATAGCTGCGGCTATTAAAGAAATACGCTCATAATAGCGGAAAGACCGATCTGAAAAAGAAACAATAAAATAAGAATTCATGGCCAAAGGCCATACATGGCATTGAGCATCAGGACAGCAAAGCCTATTACTGCACCAAAAACCAATACTGCCTTTGGATCTATGTGAATTGCTTTCTTGTCTGCTTCATAATAACGCATCAGCCCGGCTGATGACATCAATCCGCTACCACTTGAACTTTTCTTAGACATATTTTCTCCTGATGGTAAATAAGCTATATTTATATTAGTGCTTTATGCTGTGAATTGTATTCAACCATTTAAAGCCTTATGGTGTTCATCCAATCATATGAACAATTCATCCAGCAGGAATGGTGGATAATATACGCCTTTTTCTGTGATAAGGGCAGTGATATTCTCCATAGGTGTTGCGTCGAATGCCGGATTATACACCTTTACATCTTTAGGGGCTATTGCTTTTCCATTACAGAAACGCAACTCATCTTCGTTCCTTAGTTCTATCGGTACGGTTTCTTCCCATCCTTCAAGATCAAAGGTGGACAAAGGCGCAGCTACATAGAAGGGTATCTCATGCTCCTTTGCAAGCACGGAGTGGGTATATGTCCCAATTTTGTTAAAGATCACATCGCCTGTTATCCTGTCAGCTCCCACTATGACCTTGTTAATAACCCCTTTTCTCATCAAATGGCCTGACATCGAATCCGCTATCAGGGTGACAGGGATATTATCCTGCATCAGCTCCCAGGCAGTGATCCTGCTTCCCTGGTTAAGTGGGCGGGTCTCGCATGCTACTACCTGTATTTGCTTACCGTCTTCAACCGCCGAGCGTATCACGCCAAGAGCTGTACCCCAGTCCACACAGGCCATCCTGCCGGCATTGCAATGAGTAAGCACCACATCGCCATCTTCCAGCAATCTGGCACCATTTTCCCCTATTTTTCTGTTCTTGACAACATCCTCGTCTGCCATCCTTTTTGCCTCCGAGAGTGCCACATTTTTTATTCCTTTCAGGTCATACGCATCGTTGATGGCATGCAATATCCTGTCAACCCCCCATGCAAGATTAACGGCAGTGGGTCTTGTAGCCTTTATGGTCTTTGCCGCTACTTGCATGTCTTTTAGCAATGAATCCATGTTCTTGGCACTACTAAGCCTGGCTGCAAGAGCCATGCCATATCCGCCCGCAGCCCCGAGAGCCGGAGCTCCGCGCACCCTGAGTGACATGATGGCCTCACACAGGGATGCGAGAGTCGTACATTCTATCACTTTGTATTCTGATGGAAGCAGAGTCTGATCGATCATTACTATTGCATTTGATTCATCATTCCAGTCTATGGTCCTCATGGTATCTGCTTTGTAAAGGTGCAAAGGAGGATAAAAATGTGAAGGTTGGTATATTGGTCGGCAAGCCCGAAGACCGTGCCCGCAAGTCACGGGTGGGATATGTTTATTGGAGTCGGATATTCTTCCTGGGAAACTTATTCTTTTTTATCTTATCCTATGTAATAAATATATTAAATATCGTAATAAATAATCAATCACTTGAGGAGAAAATATGCATCTTTCCAACTACATTGGCAAGTACTGGACAGGAGCTGAGGTTATCTATGCAGTGATCATCGCAATGACCTTTACCAGTGTTCTTAGGACTTACATTGCCATACCAGTGGGATCATACTTCCCTATAATATATTCTGCGCTTTTCTGCTGCATTGCATGGGGGATCGCTGATGGTTCATTCTATATATGGGAGAGAAATTATAATCTCGGAATAGAGAACAATATAATAGATATATGCAAGTCCGACCTGAAAGGAGAGGCTGCAATTCCCCTGATTAGCGAACAGCTTGAAAATACGATTATTAGTAATATTTCTGAAGAAAAGAGGCTTGAATTATACAGAGATCTTACATTGCACCTTGCAGCAACCGGGAAAAAAGAAACAGTATCTACCCGGGACGCACTTAATATAATCTTGGGCACATCCCTGATATCCACAGCCTCAGGAATCATAGTTGTCCTGCCATTCTTTCTGGCCGACAAGCTGATCCATGCACTTGCAATGTCCAATCTGCTGGGAATATTGCTATTGTTCATCACCGGCTACTACAGGACATACGAAAAGGACCTTTACGGCAAGGTGAGATCAGGCTTTGGCACTACGGTCATAGGCATGTCGATCGCAGCAATAACTATTGTATTGGGCGGTTAAGGGTATAAAGTGGCTGATAAGACATGATCAGGCATTTAAGATCGCATTTCCCTTTCCATTTATATATCCTCTTCTCCTAATATCATCCAATGCAAAAACCCCTCATAATACATGACCCTGTGCACAAGACCATCATCCTTGATGAGTTCGAGCAGATGCTTCTGAACACGCGTCATGTCCAAAGGCTCAGGAACATACAACAACTTGGGTTAGTTGACCATGTCTATCCCGGTGCCAATCACACCCGTTTCGAGCACAGCATCGGCACCATGCATATGGCATCTGTCATCGGCCAGTCGCTTTCCCTTGAGGAAGGGGATATACGCAAGATAAGGATTGCAGGTCTATTGCATGATGTAGGTCATTCTGCCTACTCCCATGCAGTTGAAAATGTTCTTAAGCGCAATCCTCAGTTGCAGCCAATGGTCGAAGACAGGAAGTTCATAAAGCACGAAGCTTTCTCAAGGGACATCATAAGGATGCTGCCACAGGACAATTTCATTGCAAGGTACACGGAGTCGGAATTTGGTACAGATCCTTTTTATTTCTTTGATGAGATCGCAAATATAGCTACAGGTGACGCATGTGCCATATCCAAGCCGTACCTCGCCCAAATAATAGCAGGTGACGTGGATGCTGACAGAATAGATTTCCTCCTGAGGGATTCCTACCATACAGGCGTATCCTTCGGGCTCATCGATGTTGACCAGATAATCGACAGCCTCCTCATCAAGGACGGGAATGTCGTGTTGGGAAGTCCGGAAGGCTCGGACTATGGTAATGAAATGGCACTCACAGCTGCAGAATCCATGTTAATATCCCGAGCTCATCATTATACTGCCGTCATACACAATCCGAAGACCCAGGCCGCCAGGGTGATGCTGCTTTACTCCCTTGAGGATGCACTTGAGCGTTTCAGAAATGTGTCTGGAACAGAAGCTGCAAAGGACGAGGTAATTCGCTTTTTCACCGAATACAACGACCACGACCTGCTTGGTTTCATCAGGTCACATGCAGCTGAAAGATCTCTCCGGCTACTTGATGACCTCCGGGATGGCAGGCTGTATATACCTGTTGCAAGGTTCAGCCAGAAGAGGCTCAGGCCTTCCACAAGGATGGCACTTGCAACCATTGCCCGCCATGGTGTGGCTAAGATGAAATTCGAATCACGTCTTGCCCGGGAACTGGGAGATGTGCTGGCAGACCTGGATGTAGCATCGGGCGTTCCCAAAAGCATGAGAGTATTGATAGGGGATGAAGAAAGTTTCTTCTATGATGAATCAGCCCTGGCCAACGGACTTGTCAGATCCATCTCAAGACAGCTTTCACTTACGACATTTGCACATCCCGATGCTGTCGCAGGGATAGATGGATCAGTGGTTTCCGCTCAGATGCATAAAATTGTGGATGAACTATCCCCCAGGCTTCTGGGTTTTATTCGTGCTGAACAGTATCTTCCCATAGAAGGCATAATACTGCTTTTCTACGCAATATACAATATCTTTAAGAAGGAAGAAACCGGTTTCATCTCAGTGCCACGGCTCAGGCATATTACCTGGCTGTACCGTACCATACTTCAGTTCAGCGATCATGCTTCGCTGAAGAATCTTTTCGAGTATGACTTCCATGAAAGATATGGGTTCCCATATAGTGACAAAGCCTTCGAGGATATACAGGTGCTTGTTGCTATGGGCATAGTAGATGAGGATCTGAGATATTATGAAAAGAATGGCAGATACAGACAGAGATACGAGTACGTGCTCACGCATGAAGGTGCGGAATATGCGCGCAAGATCGCAGGGTCTTATGCTTCGGAATTCAAGCAGATAGAGAGCTATGTCTTGATAAATAAACACTCTATTCCCAAGGACATGGTGACCATGTCCATGGCAAGATATGCGCCTTCAAAACATATCTAGGAGCTATTTATGGAAAATGGAGAAATGGTGCTGTTGAGGACTTTCCTCAAAGAGAAGCCAAGAGAGTTCATAGTATGCGTTTCTGAGGATGCTTTCCACAGCGATTTTGGTATTATCGAGCTCTCAGAGCTTTTTCGGCTTTCCCCGGGTGATAGGATATGTTCTCACAAGGGCCAGGAGTTCATTGTGCAGAAACCTCGTATGCCGGATATGTTCAGGCATGCACAGCGCTCCGGTGCGCCCATGATGCCCAAGGATATAGGCATGGTCATCGCATACACCGGGATCTGTAAGAATGATGTGGTATTGGATGCAGGAACTGGGTCCGGTATTCTATCCATGTACCTTGGCTCCATAGTAAAGAAGGTCATCACCTATGAGATAAAAGAGAATTTCGCAAACCTCGCACGTAGCAATATTTCAAAAGCCGGCCTGGATAATGTGGAAGTGCGTTGTGGCAATATAGTTGAAGAGATCGACAAAATAGAAGAAAAGTTCGATGTCGTTACCCTTGACACCGTTAATTCCCCGGAAGTCGTTCCAAAGGTACGTAGGGTGCTTGTACCCGGCGGTTTTGTGGTAACATATTCCCCCTTCATAGAACAGACCATCGCAATACGCAAAGCACTGGATGCATCAGGTCCCTGGGATGTTATGACAATAGAATGCATCGAAAGGCCGTTATCAGTATCAGAGAGAGGCACAAGGCCAGGAACAGGCGGGGTAGGCCATACAGGTTATATCACTATTGCCAGAATATGACAAAGTATTCAGACCGATCATTCAACGCCTTCGGAAGTTATGGTAAACTCACAGCTTATGCCTTCCGGAAGAGAACGATGTTTCCTGAGAACTGCCCGCCGTTTTCCATCACCGAGGCGCTCTAACTGAATAATGGTCTTGGATATATGCTCTATTATATTGCCGCCAACAGGGCGCAGAATACCTGAAGGGATATCTGTGTATACCTGATTGGTTATGACCGCCACAATGCCATATTTTCTTGCAAGGCTGTGCAGGAAACCTATCTGGCTGCCAAGCTCACGCCTTGCCCTTAGGGCAGAATCATCCTGCTCCAGTTCAAATCTGTAAAAGGCGGTAGCAGAGTCTACTATAATAAGACCTATGTTCTCTTTGATGACCTTTTCAAGTTCTCTTACCGCAGCATGTTGTTCTTCAAAGTTATGAGGTTCATAGATTATTATCTGCTGAGCTATTTCCTTTGCTCTTTCTCCTGCTATCTGTCTGAACCTGCTGGGAGAAATACCTTCAGTATCGATGATTATGACCTTCTTGTCTTGCCTGACACATCTTATGGCAAGCTGAAGACACAGATTTGTTTTGCCGCTGCCAGCTTCTCCAAAAAGCTGGGTCACAACTCCAGCTTCCAATCCTCCTTCAAGGAGGTCGTCGAGTGATTTGCAGCCAGATGCTAAATGTGAATCTATGTAAACACCTCTTGAGATTACTTGCTATACGGGGATAATTTATATCATCTTTTTGTAAAGGCGTATTGTGATCATATCTGGTAACTAACAGCCTCTCTGCAGAGTCTTTACTAACCATATTTGTTACCAGTTGTAATTTTTATGTATGTAAATGTGCTGTGAAAAACCGTTATTAATCCATAGATCATTTCTATAATTTACCTTCAAACGAGAGATCAAAGTTATTGAGAAGGCTTTTCTGCTTGTGTTTTTTAAATGGACACAGGTAACGCCTACTCATAACTTAATTATATATAAGTAAAATAATAAAGTAGAATGGACGCGAGAAAAATGCCTGAAGTCATTATATATACAACAAAAACCTGCCCCAAATGTGAAATGCTCAAACGGGCTCTTAAAGAGAGCGGCGTGGTTTTCAAGACCACTGATATGTCCACTCCTGAAGCTCTCACAGAACTGAGGGTCAATGGAGTGTTCACCCTTACAGCTCCTGTATTGCAGATAGATGAAGAGTTTCTCACTCATGAAGAGCTGTTCAATGGAATGGAAGTAAAAAGAGAAACGCTTGAAAATTTACTTTGATCGGAAGGAGATTGGATAATGGATACATGCATCATTGGTACACAGGATAAGAAGGAAAAAGAAGTTGAAGGGAGTGACAAAAGGCTTAAGTTCATGGGTATTGTTCAGGAGGACATGACACTTCCTCAAAAGCAGGCCGTACAAAGGACCCTTGATGGTCATTCCATATCCGTAATGCCAAAAGTGCGTACCACTGACGGGCACATGGTGGACTGGGACCGTAATATAGTGGTCAATCAGCTGATGAAGGAAACAGGGCTTGCCGCAAGGTTCCACAACAAATCAGGTATAAGCAGAGAAGAAGCCCAGGAAATTGCAAAGGATACCGAGAGGCGCATAAGGCAGCTGGACCTCAAGTTCCTTTCAGGCCCACTCATCAGGGAAATGGTGAATATGATCCTGCTGGAGCGCGGACATGTGGAATGGAGAAATGTATCCACCAGAGTGGGTACTCCTGTATATGATGCCTGCGAGATCGACCTTGGTTCAGGTTTTGAAGCAAAGGATAATGCAAATCTGCAGGAGAATGCCGAAACATCGCACAAGAAGAAAGCAGACAAGATCTCCAAAGAGCAGTATTTGCTGCTGTTGCCACCCAGACTTGCGGACCTGCACCTTAACGGCGACCTGCATATTCACGATCTTGAATATCTGGGCACACGTGCCTTCTGTCAGGACTGGGACCTGAGGTATTTCTTCTACTACGGTCTCATGCCCGACGGGTCCGGTGCCAAAGCCAGTGTTGCAGGCCCGGCCATGAAGGCAGAGGTTGCCATCCTGCACGCAGTAAAAGCATTGGGCAGCGCTCAGACCAACTTCGCCGGTGGACAGGGGTTCTATAATTTCCTGACATTCCTTGCACCTTACTTCGAAGGCAAGAGCTACAAGGATATCGAACAGCTTATGCAGATGTTCGTGTACGAGATGACACAGATGATGGTGGCCCGGGGAGGCCAGGTTGTCTTCTCCTCAGTGCAGTTGTCTCCAGGTGTGCCCAAGCTCTGGAAAGATCTCCCCGTAGTTTACAAAGGCAAAGTGCATGATGGCACCAATGGTACTGTCAGGCGCACATATGGAGAGTTCGAACGTGAGGTAAGGCTGGGATTTGCAGCCCTCATGAACGTGATGCTTCAGGGAGATAACTGGGGTAAGCCGTTTAACTTCCCTAAACCTGAGATCTCCATTGAACCGGATTTCATGCAGGAGGACGAGATGTTCAACCGTGCTCATCCGGAGCTTCCCACCTATGATGGCCTGTACACCCTGGCATTCGAGCTGGCTGCGAAGTTCGGTACACCTTACTTTGATAATCAGCTTCCTGAGTACAGAGGGGCCGGAGAAGGTATCTCATGTTACCAGTGCTGCGCATATCAGTTCTCTGCTAATGCAGATGCAGATGACAGCTTTGATGACAAACTTCATTTCAAGGATGGTAAACACTTCTCCATGGGTTCATGGCAGGTAGTTACACTGAATTGCCCAAGGGCTGCATACAGAGCGAACGGTGATGATAAGGCCCTCTTTGCAGATCTCAAGAGCCTGATGGACCAGGCGATCAAGATATTTGCAACCAAAAGACAGTGGATGGAGAGTATTATAGAGAATGAACGGATGCCCTTTGCGACCCAGCGTCCAAAGGACCCGATGACCGGTAAGAAGGGCTCAATAGCAGTGGATATAGACTCACTGGTATATACCATAGGTGTCGTGGGCATAAACGAGATGGTGCAGTACCACACAGGTAACCAGGTATATGAGTCAAAGGCTGCCTTCAAGTTCGCGATAAGAGTTATGACGGAACTTGAGATGTATGCACGTGAGCTGGGCCAGAAGCATGGGATCGAGATAGCACTTGCAAGGACCCCTGCAGAGACCACAGGTCAGAGGTTCGCTGTATCCGACCTGTTGCATGAGGAATATGCAGATAGTGCAAAGCAGGTCGTGCAGGGTGATCTGGAAACGGCCTTGGCAAAGATAAAGGACACACATGACCTTCCCATCTATTATACCAATGGGACTCATGTGCCACCAGGTGCTGACATATCCCTTGCTGACAGGATAAAGATAGAACATGTGTTCTTCCCCATAGTGGATGGAGGCAACATCTGTCACATCTGGCTGGGAGAAGGTTCACCGGACCCAAAGGGTCTGAAGGAATTTGCCATGAACATTGCAAAGAACACACAAGTAGGATATTTCACCTTCACCAAGGACATGACGATCTGTCTGAACGATTTCCACATGATGTCCGGTCTTAAGGATGTCTGTGAGAACTGTGGTTCTTCCAATGTTGAACAGATGTCCAGGGTCACAGGATATATCCAATCTGTCAGCGGCTGGAATGCTGCAAAGAAGCAGGAACTGGCAGACAGGAAGAGATATAAGGTAGCTGGCATAGCCTGATAGTGGTGTAATGAAAGCCAATTACGGCTCATACATACCCATTTCGACGGTAGACTGGCATGGGAAAGCGGCAGTAGTTCTCTTTTTAAGAGGATGCCCTTTCCGCTGCCCCTACTGCCAGAACTATGAGATCCTGACAGGATCCGACCTTGTTGAATTGAAGGTCCTGAAGGATAAAATTGAAAGTTCCATCCCATTTATAAGCAGTCTCGTAATTTCCGGCGGAGAGCCCCTTCTACAAAAAAACGTTGTGAAGGAACTGTCAAGGTTTGCTAAGAAAAAGGGGTTGCTTGTCGGCATACACACCAATGGTTTCTATCCACAGGTTATTGAAGAACTCCTAAAGGAATCATTAGTGGACGGTTTTTTCCTGGATATCAAGGCTCCTATGAACGACCCTATATCTTACGGTAAGGTCATTGGATGTGATGAATATAACCTTAATCTGAAACCAGAGGAAGTGATAGGAAATATCGCAAAGAGCCTTGATCTTATTTCCAAGAGTAATTCACATCTGGAAGTAAGAACTACTGTTATACCCGGCCTTGTGGGCAGCAAGGAAGACATTGCTGCTATAGGTCGGTTTTTATCCTCTTATATTAAGGACAAAGATATAGCCTATGTGATACAACAGGGACTGCCTGAAAATGCAATGTCTGAGAACTTAAGGGACATAAAGCCTTTTACAAGAGAAGAATTACTTGAGATGGCTAAAGCTGCATATCCTTTCCTGCATAATGTCTGGATAAGGACAAAAGAAGCAGGCAATGAACGGGTTAACTTCGAATTCATTTGAAGCTTACATAATTTTTTTATGCGCCAGACTCCATACAATATAGTGTTGGAGTTAATCGCATGAAAAGAACCTATCAGCTGCTGGTTGTATTATTGATCTTCATAGGAACAAGTGTTGCAGGCTGTATATCTCAAATGAGCACAGAGTCATCACTTCAATCCCCTCAGGTCACCGTGTACCCTGCTTCTAAGAACAGTGTATCATACGAATATGCGAGTGATGAAATGCTCGCGGAAGATGTCACTTCTGAAGTTTACGTTTCTGAAAGGAAGACCATTACGAGTGTAGAGATGTCTATAGAAGTGGACAATGCATCCAGGACTGTAGACGATATAATTACAATGACAACAGCAGCAGGAGGTTATGTATCCAGTTCTTCTGTGTATGATCTTTCATATGATAGTACTCCTCGTCAGGAGGGCTATGTTACAGTAAGGATCCCCTCAGAAAATTATACTGCTTTTGTGAAAGATATTGAAAATCTGGGTGACCTTAGTTCTAAAAGTATAACAGGTACTGATGTAACAGAGGAATACATAGACCTGGAAGCAAGGCTCAACAATCTGCAAAAGCAGGAAAAACGCCTGACTGAGATCCTTAATATGTCCAATACCGTCGAAGAAGTGCTCAGCGTAGAACAAGAACTTGAGAGGGTGCGTGGAGAAATAGATAGTCTTACTGGAAGGTTGCAGTATCTGGACAACAGGATAGATCTCGCTACGATCAATATCAGAGTAACAGAACCAACACCTATCACACATTCCTGGGGCATGAGGGATGCTCTTTCCAGTTCAGTACAAGGTTTTGTGTCAACTGTCAGAGCTATGGTGATCCTGGTGGGATATCTGCTTCCAATTGCAATAGTGCTTTCCGTTCTAATTACTATTGTATTTGTAATAGGCCGCCAGGTACACAGGAAACGATAACCCTGTAATCCTTTTTATTGAAAGCCATGATCTGTAGAAGGTGTGGAAGCCTTAAATATTATATTGGATGAATGTCTATGACACATACAATTAAATAAAAGTTGTCTGGTTTATTTATAAAATTTTTTCAAACACTGAATGATATCCTATGAACTATATACCAGTTTCACAGCTTGGGGAAAGACCCCTTATATCAATCCTTTCTACTATATTCCATGAACTGCCGGATGGAGTTATTTCAGGCGCAGGTGCTGATGACTGTGCAGTTATCGATATAAATGAAAGTTCATATCTCGTAGTTACCACGGATATGCTGCACCGCATGACAGATTTTCCCAAGCAGATGAGTCCCTGGCAGATCGGGTGGATGTCGGCAGCAGTTAACCTTAGCGATATTGCCGCTATGGGTGCCCGACCAACGGGTTTACTGGCTGCTATAGGTCTTCCACGTGATACAGATGTCAGTTTTGTGGAAGAGATAGCAAGAGGCATGAGGGACTGTACCAGGGAATACGATACTGCGGTCATAGGAGGGGATATTGACACCCATGATGAACTTACTATTTGCGGCACTGCTCTTGGAACTGTACCAAAAGGAGAACTGTTAACAAGAAAGGGTGCACGGGTAGGAGATAAGGTGTGTGTTACAGGATACGCAGGTTCTGCGGGTGTTGCACTGTATGCCCTGGAAAATGGTATTGATGCACCGGCTAGTGTCCTGAAGTCTTTGTTGCAACCCATGCCCCGCATAAGGGAAGCAATGGAACTTGCATCCATGGGTCATGTGACAAGCATGATGGATACAAGTGATGGCATTGCAATGTCACTATATGATCTTTCCAGAGCTTCAGGAGTTGGGTTCAGACTACAGGAAAAGGCGCTGCCTTTGCAGCCAGAGGTAAAAGCATTAATGTCTTTCGACAGGGTAACTCTAAATTCTATGGCTCTTTATACTGGAGGTGATTTTGAACTGATCTTCACTGTAAGGCCGGAGGGCATTGAAGAAGTGCTGAAGCTGGGCAATATCAGTATGATCGGAGAGGTCTTACCTCATGAGAAATCGATCTCCATACAGAAGTCGGATGGTACTGTGTTACAAGTGGAACGAAAAGGCTATGAACAGTTAAAGATAGCAGATAATACATAAAATGCGAGAAATCAAGTAAAGTAGAAATATGGTAGGTTATATCATGAAAACCCGTTTAGGTTTTGCTATATATTTAGTATTGATACTGCTGGCAGGTGGCGCAATTGCGATCCCAAGCATTTCTGACCACTCTCCCGCCAGCGATCCGACTTCGATAGTTGGTAACAGCCCGGATTTCAGTGTGAACATAAATGAAACTGCTAATGTTACCTGGTTTTTGAATGGCTCACTGGTCAAAACAGATGCATCAGTAACCACTTCTGAATATTCAAATGATGGTGCATCTGCAGGGGAATATAATCTTACAGCCAAAGCACAAAATGCCAATGGAACTGACCAGTATATCTGGACATGGACCGTGGAAAATGAACCTTTGTCGATAACAGACTTCAATCCTGACGATACAACTCCCGAATCTGCAGCCGGGGACACAGTAGATTTCGATGTCACACTCAATCAGGAAGCTACTGTCAGGTGGCTTATCAATGGGAATGAAATGGAAAACGTTACAGGTTCCTCAGATTCATATTCAAATAACACAGCTGTGGCTGGAACATATAATGTAACAGTTATTGCATCTAACCTGAACGGTACTGACCAGCAGACCTGGGATTGGACTGTTTCAAACGCAACAAATGAATCACTGTCAATCACAGGTTTCAATCCAGCTGACACCACTCCCGACTCAACGACAGGAAATTCAATGGAATTTGGTATTACACTCAATCAGGAAGCTACTATCAGATGGCTCATCGATGGGATTGAGATGGATACTGAAACAGGATCATCAGGTTCTTATTCGAACAACACGGCTGTTGCAGGCACATATAATGTAACAGCGATAGCGACCAATGTGAACGGCTCAGATCAACAGATATGGGACTGGACAGTTGCAGAAGCAGAGAACGATTCACTGGAGATCACAGATTTCAGTCCTGAAGATGATCCTTCAAGTGTGTTGGATACTTACCAGAATTTCACAGTTGAAACAAATCAGGATGCAGATATAGAATGGTATATAGATGGAGATCTGGAGCAAACGAACGATTCCGTATCTCTCGCATCATTTAGTGTTGATGGTGAGGAGCTGGGCTCTTATAACGTTACTGCGATAGCATCAAATGTGAATGGGGAAGACCAGCAGGAATGGACCTGGGCGGTAGTTTCTAGAACGTATTTAAGTGGCGATCGTATCTGGGATGCTGATGCCAACCAGTCCCTTGATTACACATGGACCGCTCTGAGCTACTCTGGTTTCTACTATGACCTTGACACAGGTGAAGGATCAGAGACCATGACCGTACATCTCGAAAGCGATTCCGACAGGTCCATCGATGAGGGTGACCTTGAATATGAGACCACGCCCATAAACACCGAGTTCGAGTACGATGATTGGGGCGATTATCAGGTCGTAGGGTTCATGGCTGAGAAATACTTCGCAGGGTACCTTGACACTACAGAATTCGCTGATGAGGTAAGTGTCATGTCGGATGGTATGCTTTCCAAGGTGCTTATAGATGAAAATGACAAAAAATCTCTTTATGCAGGTTCGAGCCTTACATTGGAAGATGGGTATGCCCTGAACATCGTAGAAGTTGATACAGATGGTGACAACGTATATGTGACACTTTCCAAAGAAGGCTCACAGGTCGATGAAACAATCGTAAAGGATAATGGCACATACGTGTATGAAGCTGATCTGGGAGACAGTGATGATGTAGCCATCATAGCTGTGCACTTTGGTAATATCTTCATGGGTACAGAAGCCAGTGCAGTATTTATTGACGCTATATTCCAGATCTCCGATGAATACATCAGCATTGAATCCGGTGATAGCTATGGTGTAATGGAAATAAACACTGTTAGCGATGAAAAAATAACCATGGAAAATGAAGATTCAATATCCCTTAATAAGGGCAAGGTTGCCAGTATCATGGGGAAATTGAAGTTCATCGTTGCTGATGATTCTGTTTTGAGGTTCGCTCCCTTTGTTGACATGTCAGAGGCCGGTACCTATGAGCTAAGAGGTACTGTTGCTGAGGAGGAATTTGAATGGACACCTCTTAACTTTGAGGGTTTCTATTACAACATCGATGAAGGAATAGGCACCGAGAAACTGGAGATCACAGAACTGTCAGACAGAACAATTGACGATGGAGACCTTGTATATACCTCTACTCCTGAGGATGTAAGTTTCGAGTACGATGACTGGGGAGAATTCGAGGTAATAGGGTTCATGGCTGAGAAATATTTTGCAGGGTATCCTGAAAACGATTTTACAGATGAGCTAAGCCTTGTTTCCCAGGGTCAGTTGTCCGAGGTGCTTCTGGACGAAAGTGATAAGACATCTCTTATCTCAGGCACATCGTTAGTACTGGAAGAGGGTTATGCTCTGAGCATTGTTGAAGTTGATGTAAATGGTGACACTGTGTATGTCAGCCTTACAAAGGATGGCGATGAAGTCGACGACGACATCATTGCCTCAGACGGGACCTACGTATACGAAATGGATGTAGGAGACGTTGATGATGTACCTGTTATAGCCGTTCACTTCCAGGATGTTTTCCAGGGGACTGAAAGCAGTGCTGTGTTCGTAGACGGTATCTTCCAGATATCTGATGAGTACATATCCGTAGAAAGTGGTGAAACTTTTGATGAGATGGAAGTGACCAGTATCTCGGAAGACGGCATTACCATGAAGAATGAGGATTCCATTTCTCTTTCAAAGGATAAAGAGATCACTGTGATGGGTGATATCAACTTCAAGGTAGCTGATGATAGCACGGTCAGGTTCTATCCCTTCGTGGAGGTGCAAACATCCGCATCTGAAGCACTTGAGATCGATAACAGTGAAGTGGTCACTGAAGGTACCGCAATGACAATAACGGTCACCTCCAGAGGCATGGCCGTAAGCAATGCAACATTAAAGATCGATAGTAAGACCATTGGTTCCACTTCTGAAGAAGGCACACTCAGGTATACGCCGGACAAGACCGGTAACTTCACCATAAACGCAGAAAAGGAAGGATATGTTTCTGCAAGTTCCAAGCTTGAGGTAATATCCGCTCAGGACGAATCAAGGAAGATGACCATAGATGTCACTCCCGAAGAAGTTTATGAGGGAACTAATGCTAAATTCCGTGTCCTTAAGGCCATAGGAGGAGAAGCTATCGAGGGTGCGGAGGTCACTTTTGATGGTAAGTTCATAGGCAACACTTCAAAAGATGGAAATGTTACCTATACTGTTACAGAAGTGGGCATGCACAAGGTGACAGCTTCCAAGTCCGGGTTACTGGATACGGAACTTAACTTTGAGGTAAAGGAACTTGCTGCTAAGTTCACCTTTACTAACCTGCAGATCTCGCCACTTGAGGTAAGGGCTGGAGATGAAGCAACTATCTCTGTAAATGTAGCAAACACTGGAACAGCACCTGGTAACTATACTGTTGAATTGAAGATCAATGGTACTGTGGTAGGTTCTCAGGAAGTGGCACTTAACAATGGAAATTCCACTACATTGGAATTTGTCCATGTGGAAGAAGAGCCAGGCACATATATAGTTTCAGTTCAGCAACTGAGCGTTACTTATGAAGTACTGGAGAAATCTGGTACTGTCTGGTATGTTCTCGGAGGTATCATCCTGCTGGCTGCGGCAGGGGTTGGCTATCTGTTCACTGCTGGCGGCTGGACAGTGGAAATGGCAAAGGAAAAAATAAATGAATTTATCGGTTCTATCCGATAAATTCAATTAACTTATTTTTTTTGACACTCTTTCTATTGCTTCCATCAGACTGTTCCTTGGCATGATCGTAGCCACGGGGATCCTTAGTATTTTTTCTACAGTAGAACTTATAATAGGCGCGCATACCAGGGCACATGCGCCTTCACGCTCTGCTTTAACTGCTGCAATGATGGCTTCTTCTATGGAAGTGGCAGAATATTCCCTTATAGTACAGAGGTTTCCTCCTATCTTTTTCTTTGTCTCCCTTATATTGTCAAGCACCGGCCTTGCAGCAATGACAGCTATAAAATCTCCCTTTTCAGCATTCTGCAGTCTTTTTATAGTTTTAATTATCTGTCTCAATGTTTTCATGTTAGGCTCTCTTTTGCCTGACATGATCTTGTACAAAGTGCTCGCGGGTATGCTAGCCTCCTGCGCAAATTCCACTGCAGTCATACCAATGTCTTCTTTCAATATTATAGAAAATGTTCTCTGGAACTCGTCGTAAGAATCGATTATAGCATTCATTATCCTATCAGATGATTCCATGTTTCCTCCATACCTCAAATATAGTGTCCTTAAGCGGTAAGGGGCAAGCTTATATTTATACTTTCAGGAAAATTGCTTTATACCTCACAGGAAACATTAAATATAGCTCAGAATAACGGTTCCATTATTGAGAAAAAGAGGTATCGATATGAACAGCAAAAATATTAACAGAATTCTGGGAGCCATCTTTGTTATTACTGCTGTGATGGCCATTGCGTTTATTTCAGGTTGTACTGAACCTGAACAAGAGGGAAACCTTACAGGAGATCTAACAGAATCTCTCACAGAGATACACTTTGGATACCAGCCCAGTACGCATCAGATAGCATATCTTACCGCAAAGGAGAAAGGCTGGTGGGACAATAATCTGGCACCTTTGGGTATAGTGAAAACAACAGATAATCTCTTCCCAAGTGGAGCACCGGAAATGACATCCATGCTTGCTGGGGATCTCGATGTGGCATATGTGGGAGCAGCACCATTCATATCCGCTCTAAGCGGAGGGCTTGATGCCAAGATCGTAGCTGCTGTCCAGGTACAGGGTTCAGATCTCGTAGTACGCACAGGTGTTCCTTATGAAAAACCTGAAGATCTCAAAGGAATGAAGATAGCTACATTCCCACCAGGAACTATCCAGGACACATTGCTTAGAAACTGGCTGAAAACGAATAATATTGACCCTGATAAAGATGCAACCATTCTGCCTATGACACCTGCAGACGCTGTCACAGCTATTTCTGCTGGCCAGGTTGATGCTGTTTTCCTTCCACACCCTTCACCAACTGAAATAAAGGAAAAGGGCTATGGACGTACAGTGGTTCAGTCAGGGGAGATTATGCCTAACCACGCATGCTGTGTGGTTGTGGTAAGTGGAAACCTCATCAGGAACCACTCTGAAGTAGTTGCTACAATTGTTGCAACACATGTGGATGCTACAGAGTACAACAATGAGCATCCAGAGGAAGCAGCACAGATCTATGCAGCTGACCAGGAAATGAATATAAGCATTGTCCAGAACTCCATTAATGAGTGGGATGGCACATGGGTGGCAGATCCTCATCTGATCGTGAACTCAACTGTGGATTATGCAAACATACAGTATGAACTGGGATATATAACGAAGCCACTTACAGAAAAAGATATATTTGATATGTCTTTTTATGATTCCTTACAAAAGTAAGTGCATTGACAGCAACTTACATGAATGAGCAAGGAGTCCTGTAGGCAGACATGAAGAATAAAATAATGCACGCAGTAAAGAGCAGAGCAGTGGAGATCATTTCCATTATCTCTGCCCTTCTGCTGTGGCAACTGGTAGCGGACCTTATAGTCCGTAATAAGTTCTTTCTGCCAAGTATCCTCGATGTAATTTCTGCTGCATTAACGATAGTTCAGCGCCCATCCGTTTTAGAAATAGGGGCGTTGGCCATCGAAATACCAGTTGTTTTCGTTGACCTCTTACAAAGCTTGTTACATTTTTCCATAGGCATGGTAGCTGCTCTGGTCATAGGAATACCTGTGGGCTTGATCATGGGCTGGTTCACAACATTGAACAGAGTACTTGACCCAATTATTGAGATGTTAAGACCTATACCTCCTCTTGCCTGGATACCTTTTGCCATCATATGGCTGGGTCTCACGCCCGTGTCAGCCGGTTTTCTGATCTTTATAGGAGCTGTGTTCCCAGTTATCATTAACACATTTACCGGGCTTAAGAACGTACCTAAGGTCTATGTAGAAGCAGCCAGGGTACTTGGATGCAGGCAGGAACGTGATCTTATAAGATACGTTGCCCTTCCTTCTGCTCTACCGTCAATAGCTGCTGGTATTAGGATAGCTATAGGTGTGGGATGGATGTGCCTGGTGGCTGCGGAGATGTTCGGTGTGAGCAAATATGGGCTAGGTTTCAAGATATGGCATCATTACCATCTTCATCAGATGGACATGGTGCTCGTATACATGATGGTCCTGGGCCTTCTGGGCCTTTTAATTGACAAGGTCCTGAGATATGTTATCGATGAACACCTGCTCAAATGGCAGGCAGGGGTTGTGAGATAATGGGAAAAGTTGAAATAAAGAACATTACCCGCACTTTCAGAAAGGAAGATGCACCTGAAACCCTTGCATTGGATAATGTGAGCCTTGATATAGGTGACAAGGAGTTCGTGTGTTTCTTAGGTCCTTCCGGCTGCGGTAAGACCACTCTTCTGCGCATCATTGCCGGACTTGATGCTCCGGATTCAGGGGAAATACTACTGGACGGAACCAGAATAACCATACCGGATTCAAAGAGAGGCATGGTATTCCAGGAGTATTCGCTTTTCCCCTGGAGAACTGTCACCGAGAACATCATCTTTGGCCCGGAAATGAAAGGGGTTGCCCGGAAAAATGCAATACTGGATGCTGAGAAATATCTTGAGCTGGTGGGCCTCACACAGTTCAAGGATAGTTTCCCGTATGAACTTTCAGGGGGTATGAGGCAAAGAGTTGCTATTGCCCGTGCACTTGCCAATGAACCGGAAGTCTTGCTCATGGATGAACCTTTCGGCGCACTGGATGCTCAGACCAGGAACTCTTTACAGCACCAGCTTCTTGAGATATGGAATAAGAAACACATAACCATCCTGTTCGTTACCCACAGTGTGGATGAGGCAGTATTTTTGGCTGACAGGATAGTAGTTATGACCGCACGTCCCGGAAAAATAAAAGAGGTCATAAATGTAGACCTTCCGCGTCCAAGGATACGAACAAGTCCTGAAGCTAACAAGCTACGGACAGCCGTGTTGAAGTTACTCTCCGAAGAGAGAAAAGAAAGGATCGATTAATATCCACAACTCATAATGATCAGGAATATTTCAACTCACTCGGAACGTACGATCACTTTCGTTCCGGCCTCTACATCTTTTATGCTGACCTTGCCCACAAGTTCCAGCACCTTTTCAGCTTTTACAAAACCCATGGAACAGCCCGGCCTCACAAGCATCTGCCCCCCACATGTGGCAGAGCCTTCGATCTTCACATCATCCATTAGTGTAAGGTCCTTGTCCACCTGTACGTCACCCTTTATCTCACAATGCGGACCAATGAGCGCATTATGTGCCTGCACATGACCCCTGACCTGAGAGTTCTTTCCAAGCTCAAGGTTTCCCTCAACCCTCAGTTCCTGCCAGAAATTGCATCCTGCGCCAACTATCAGATTACCTTTGAGAAGAACGCTGTCCTCAAAGTACGCTTTTCTCTGAACGATGTAGGTATTGGAACCGGGGTGGTACTTGATAAATTCTGTATTCATTTTATCACTGGTACAAGGCGATGTAGTTGAAAACGTATAGGTATACGATAGACTCTCATATATATTAGTTTCATAGACTATGCTGTTATGACTCCCATAATGCAAGAGTGATCAGTGATAGGGCAGTAGCAACAATGCTATCTTTTCTATTACCCCAGAAACCTTCGGAGTTTTGTGCTTTCATGAGCCAGTCCATAGAAACCTTAAGTTCTTCCCTCAAACTTGTCATTAAAAGAGACTGCATGACTATGTTGCTGGTTGCTATGTTCTTCCATCCACCATCCAATTCACGTTTCTCAAGCAACCAGCGTGCTCTCTCTTCAATAAAACCATGATATTCACTCTGCATAGTTCCCTGTTTTACTAATGCCAGGATCACAAGTGCAGTGGTTCCAGGATGTTCCCAGTCAGGTCCACAGTTGTCTAATAGCCACTGGCATCCATCGGGATCATGGATATCCATATCTGCCAGGGCTATGAGGGAATAGGCGGTATCGTACACGTTACCGTTCCAGGCACCTTCTTTCTTTTGTAAAAGAAGCCATTGCCCCACATCTGGGAAGACCAGACCCATTTGGGAAAGAGAAGAGGTTGCTCTGGCAGTTTCCCTTACATTTCCTCCCCAAGGCGGGTTGCCTTTAAGCCTGATAAGATACGCAGTATGGCGGCTGGATAGTTTCCATGCCCCTCGAGCCCAGACCACGCGGGCGATCCCCTTGATGGAATCCGGCTGTTGCATCTCGATCCAATCAAGTGCCTTTGCTATCCTGTGGTCCATGCAATATAATATGCTGGTCTGTATTTAGCGTTTTTCTAGCAATGCATCCTATACCTGTGTCTCTGAGCATACTCTGCTTTTTTTCCAGGATTCCACTGGTTTACATGGCCATAATAACCAGTTACCCTGGATATGTGATCATTAATCGGACTGGAGCACAGTGGGCACATTTCATTTACACCTCTGGAAGTATGCCCCTTATCACATATGGAAAAATCAGGGGAAAAACAGAAATAAGCAAGTTTTGTCCCCGAAAGTTTCCTGACAAATTCATTAAGACCGGCCGGGTCAGGATAACTTTCACCCATCCATATATGGCAGATCGTACCCCCGGTAAAGAATGGATGGAACTCTGCCTCGATATTGATCCTGTCTATAAGAGACATACCTGCATTATAAGGCAAGTGAGTGGAATTGGTGTAATAGTATGCTCCTTCAATACCCTGCACCTTAGCTTTTTCCCCAAAATTATTTCTGTCGAGCATGGCAAGCCGATGTGCAGTGCTTTCTGCAGGAGTCTGCTCAAGAGTATACTCTATGCCATCCTCATGGGAGAACTCCTCTATCCTTCCAAGTATGTGAGCAATTATTTTTATGCCTGTTACGATCTTTTTGTCAATACCTTCTCCTGTAAGGTTCAAAAGACATTCATTCAGACCCACCACACCAAATGTAAGATGACGTTTCTCAAAGTCAAAATATGGCACATCGTCATCAGTTTTGTTGAGCAGCCAGGGTAGAAGTTCCCATTCATAAAGTGATCGTCTGACTATATCCTGCCCTTCCAGCAATGCCTTCCGGGCAACATCAAGAGCGTTATCCAGCTGTGCAATGAAATTATCTTCATCGGCTGACCGTAGAGCCACTCCGGGTAGGTTAATGCTTACAACCTTATTGGAGCCCGTACCCATGCCACCAGCCGTCCAGATACCTCCCGCATGCTTGCTCAGTAATCTGCAGCACATGGCATGCACCGTATCCTCTTCCAGATAAGGAGCAGCAAGGTTCAGGAAATAAGGTGCACCTGTAGCTGAAGTAGCCTGTATGGTCTCCATCCACAGGGGATCATTAAAATCATGGTCCTTAGTGATGGCTGTGGTAATGAGAGGGAATGTGAAGGGAGCACCCGTGGAATCGCCATCCGCTGAAACTCTCATGAAAGCACTGTAGATCTGCCGTGCCTCATCTTCAAATTCACTATATGTTGCATCGAGTGTTTTACCTCCGTATACCACTCTTTCTTCCTTCAGTGCAGGAGGGCATTTCAATCTCAGGCCGATGTTGGTAAAAGCGCTCTGAGCACCTATTCTATTTGACTGGTTCATCTGGAACATGAAACTTTGCACTGTCTGGTATATCATAGACTCGTCCATTCTCTCATAATGCAAATGTGGAGCAAGCAGCCAGTTGAGCATGTCCACAGCCTGAGCACCTGCAAAGAATTGCTGGGAATGCATCATAAATG
The DNA here is from genome assembly GCA_937968035.1 of uncultured Methanomethylovorans sp. Taxonomy (GTDB): domain Archaea; phylum Halobacteriota; class Methanosarcinia; order Methanosarcinales; family Methanosarcinaceae; genus Methanomethylovorans. Next base: position 3,648 of record CALBTS010000288.1, on the reverse strand, counting down.
ACATAACATGGAAGAGAGCAGAGTCCAGTCTTTTAGCAGGCAGGCTGCGTGTGTCAGGGAACTTCAGGCCGTCCATGAGAATGATACGCCCGTCAATGCCATTACAATATGGCATGAAAGGGCTATGCAGGTCATGGATATGTATCAGGCCTTCCAGATGGGCTGCTGTGACATCCTTAGAGTAAAGCTTTTCCAGAGCATATCGTTTTTTGACCTGGGATGCAATATGCAGGTCTATCACCGACGGACTGGTCCTGGTGTTCGAGTTCTCGGTAAGCAACCAGTTCTTTTTGAAGAGCACATCGTCTATAAGCTCCACAGGATCCTTGAAATCAAGCCTGTCAACATTACCCCCACTTGACATCACTGTCATGATTAAAAATCTGTGATGCTGGCTTATATAGTTATTTCATTTCGGCTCTGTAGCAATGATATAAAAAATGTATTGTGAAGGGATCATAGGCTTTCCCTGCACAAAAAGTGTACGAAACTTACACCTGTTCTTTAAATCCAACGACTGAATCCACGATCTTTGTGAATTCCCTTGACCACTCAGTGGCATCAGCATCCAGGGTATGCACTTTCCCGCTATCCTCGATCTCAGCGAGTTCGGGATCCATGGGTAATGCTGCAAGCACCGGTACACCAAAGTCCTTTGCTGCCTTTTCAACGCCACCTTTACTGAAAAGATCGATCCTCTCATCACAGTGAGGGCAGATGATCACGCTCATATTCTCCACTATGCCTATAACAGGAACCTTTAGCATATGGGCAAAGGTAATTGACTTGCGTACACTTACCAGAGCCATATCCTGAGGTGTGGTAACGACCACGGCACCATCGATCTTTTCAATGAGCTGGGCGATACTGAGGGGTTCATCGCCTGTTCCCGGGGGAAGATCAACGATAAGATAGTCAAGCTTTCCCCATGAAACATCTTCCAGAAACTGTTTGATAGCCGCCATCTTGGCCGGTCCTCTCCATATCACAGGAGAATCCTTATCCTCGATAAGTAAGGCGATGGACATAACTTTGAGGTTATCTGTCACTGGTACGGGAACAATGCCTTTCTCGTCCACTTCAGGTCTTTTATCCTCTATTCCGAACATCTTGGGTATACTTGGCCCGTGAATGTCACTGTCAAGGAGACCTACTTTGAATCCCTTCCGGGCAAGCTGGGCAGCAAGATTGGCTGCAACGGTGCTTTTTCCGACTCCCCCTTTTCCACTCATTACCATTATCTTGTTCTTGATCGCCCTCATATTGGCAACTAATTTTGATTCCTGCGGCTTCTGGAGCAGATCCTGTGTTTTCTGAACTTTCTTGTCCATATTTTTTCACCTGAATGATAATTCAAATTTTCAAAAGACGTAACGTACATTTGGCTTATGTTGACCTTCTGCAACCTTTGTTTTCCTCTCCGACAGTGACATAATCCCCACCTGAGATCTCAATAGCTTTGCCGGTGGTGAGAGCAAAAGTAACTTTTCTCCTGGCGCTTTGCAAGTCTTCCCAGAAGGCTCTTCTTGATATCCCCATTTTAAGGGATGCTTCTTCCTGTGTAAGACCTTCAAGGTCCACAAGACGCAAAGCCTCAAGTTCTTCCATTGCAATAGAAACTACTTCCAGTTCACGTAGAGGCACTCCTCTGGGTTTAAAATAGATCACTTCCGGAGTAAGCTCCACACGCCGTGGGCACTTAGGACGTCCTCTCTCTTTCATAGCAATTTTTCACAATGGATATTAATTATATATAGTTTCCTACAGTTAAAAGTGACCCGATGTAGAAAGGGTCAAGATGCTTTATAATATGTCCCATTTTCGGATACGATACTTATTATAGTGTTGGAGGAGATCAGTTTTTCCATAATAGGAGTCATTTGAGCACTTGAGATGCCAAGAGATGCACATATCTGCTCTAAAGTGCAAGGCCTTCTGAGTAAAAGGTCATAGACCTCTTCTTCCACATTTTCGTGCTGCATACTTGACCTTTCTCGTCTCAGGCCTTTGAGTACCAGTTTGACCCTATTTCTTCCGAACTCTGCATCAAATCTGTGTGCTATTTCCTTTAACCTTATGTCTGCCACCGGGACAATGAACTTCTCCGCAGGTGGCCTGCTGACAGTTAATATCTCTATCTCATCCGGACCTATGGTCTTAAGGACCTCAATGAGTTTGGTGATCTCCTCATCCGTACTGTTCACCGGATAACCATTTCTTGAGTCAACAAGCATTACTTCGATCCCAAGTCTTGGACTTTTTTCCATGTTTTGGATAGCTTGCAACCCTTTTATGATATTATCAAGCTTTATGCCGTCAACTGGCCTGTGTATGGCCCTGAACGTATCTTCATTACCAGAAACAAGGGTTGCTATTACAAGATCTGCTTCTGCAAGATTGGAACGCACGTCCTCCCTGTCTACAAGAGAAGAATTCGTTAGCACACAAACGGGTTTGTCTGTGACCTGTTTTACTCCTCTGATCATCGATCCAAGTGAGAGGTTAAGTGTGGGCTCACATGTACCGGAAAAAGTAACATAATCAAGGTTTTCGATATTCCTGTGGAAAGATCTGATCCCTTCTATCACTTCTTCGGTGGTTGCTGCTCCCTCAACATCTTCTGGTCCTTTTACCTTATAATCCACATGTCCCAGTTGGCAATAGACGCAATCAAAATTACAATTCCTCTTTGTGCCGGCCTTTTTGATCACATCGACACCAAGGGACCTTCCAAGCCTTCTTGAAAGAATAGGACCATAGATAATTCTTGTTTTCATTTTTATACCACAGTATTATGTGATGTGTATTGTTCAAAACTCCATAGAATATCCTGCAAAAATATCGACAAATGCATCTGGATATTTCATCTTTATCTCTTTTTTATGAGCTGTACAATGACCTGCACCTATCAAATGCATGCTTTTGAACAGATCATATTCCTGGCTATCGTGCAGACCTCCCAAGATACCGATCACATTGCCAAAGGAAGAAGCTGCATCCAATATTGCAGGAAGTCCGGGGTGTGCACAACCAGTGATAACGTACAGTCCTTTGCCGGAATCCAGTATCAAAGATTGTTCTTTTATCTCTTTTCCAAGTTCGCCTGTTGTGTATACTCCCCTGCATATTTCCTGAGGTATTTTTATATCATGCAATCTGGGACCCACGGAACTATCCATATTCGAAAGAGAAGTGGAAGTACCTGCCTCCTTCCCCCTTGTCGAGATCTCTTTTTTCAGGTTGGGTGAAAAACTTGCCGGTATAAAGACGTTCACATCTGGCTGCATGTTAAGGAAAGTTGGCACACCACCAATGTGATCCCAGTGCTGATGAGATAGCACCAAAGTGTCAATATCTTCGGGAGAAATACCAAGTTTTTCCATGTTAGCCAAAAGAACATGGCCATCCCACCCGGTATCAAAAAGAATATTATGTGCAACAGTTTCAATTAAGCAAGAAAACCCCCATCCACTATTCAAACCTTTTTTTGTCTCATTGTCATAAATGACCGTAAGCTTCATATTTGTACTCCTGTTTGACCATATCTCCTTGTTAACTACTATTAACCACATGTGAGAATAAATATATGAAGATATCTGAAAAGTATTAAATATAATTTCTCCATATAGAATTAATAGAAAAGGAAGG
>CALBTS010000287.1 GCA_937968035.1 uncultured Methanomethylovorans sp. | reverse complement strand
CGCCTTGAAGTCCATGCTTGCAATCTTGAATTGGAACCTGACATTATCAACAGGTATAGTAGCTCCTTTCTTATACTTGTGGTCAAACTCAAAGGTTGCTTTACCTTTCAGAGTGGGATCAGGCACATAAGCACCAGCAGGTGAATATATCCATCCATTACCTGTCACGAAAGCCCTTTCTGGATTTAGCTGGAAGATGACAAGTCCATTCTCCCAATCAGCTATGTAAGCATAATTACCTGATACAGCAACATCTACTGCACTCCCTGCAGTACCATGACTGTCTGCAATAACGGGTGCAGATGGATCAGTGATATCAAAAACGACAAGTCCATAATCCCGATCAGTTACGTAGGCGTAATTTCCTGAGACGGCAATACTGCCGTATTCAGAACCACTATAACTGCCTACGAGTATTGGTGATGATGGGTCACTGATATCCAGAACCACAAGACCATCAGCTGCAAGATAGGCATAATTACCTGCTACAGCTATATCTGCGTCATCAATTACAGAAGAACCCAAATTATAAACTGTCACCTCTGTTGGTGATGATGGGTCACTGATATCCACGATCTCAAGGCAATCATCTCCACTTGAATCATAACCGGGCAAATATGCATAATTGCCTTCTACAGCAATACTTCTTGAGTGACTAAAATAAGAGCTCAGACGTGTTGGTGATGAAGGATCACTGATATCCCATATCTCAAAACCATATTCATCTAGGAGATAAGCATAGCCTCCTGATACTTCCACATCCAGAACAGGAGCAATATCCAAAGCTTCAACAACTACTGCAAGGCTAGGCGAAGATGGATCAGTGATATCCACAATGAACAGATCATGTGCGGCTACATAGGCATAATCCCCTTCTACAGCAACAGAATCTGCATTTGGATTATTGATATACACTTCTGATATCAGATAACTGCCTGCAAGATTAGGTGCAGATGGATCAGTGATATCCACGATCACAAGACCACCCGGACCATCAGCTATGTAGGCATAATTGCCCGCTACAGCAACATCATGCGCTTCATAATCGGTATCGTAACTCCCTACAGGTATTATCGCCGAACAGATCCCTGCAGTTAGTATTGCGAAAATAGAGATCATTCCAAGATAGATGATTCTCTCCAAATTAGTTTTCATACTCCCCACCCTCCTAGTTATAGGAAACTTTCAGTTATCTTAGTTCAATTGAAATATATGGGATGACCTATTATTTAAACATGTGTAATAAAAGCTAGTTATGCAAATATATTTTTATTATGAAATTATTTAGTATTGACTTCTTTCAAAGGATAATATTGTCAAGCTACTGACATTTGAAAATAATATAAAGAACGCTATAGAAATAGAGTTTGAAGTAAGGGCTTTTTCACCGATCATCACCATTGTAAGTGGGATGAAGGTATTGGAAAAATAGGTTGCTCGCTATGTAGATTTGAAGTTATCCAAAGTCAGTATACATCTACATACTTGCAGCATATATATTGTAGAGCTATTTGTTCAATGTATACTCAAAGCAGTATGCATCTAATGTAAACAATTGAATAAGTAAAGGAAATAAACATCTATAAAGGGTATAAAGGTATTTTCCAATTGCAATACCCATTATCCATAATGCGCATGTTTTCTACATGTCTAAAGAAAGAACTTACTAAAAGTGCAGCGTTATATTAATAATAGAATCTGCCATTATTCAGCGACATACATGATAATTTACATTTTGCAGAGGTAAAACGTGTCTGACGACCTTTTTGATATAAAAATAGATAATCTTTCTTTTAAGAATCCCATCGCTCTTGCACCCATGGGAGGAATAACAGATAGTCAATTTGTAAACGAATTCGCAAAAGATGCGGGGATTGTCATACTCGGAGGATATAACCTGGATGCTGCAACTAACCTGGCAGCGTCCGAAATGGCAAAGAGAGGCAGGAAAGAATTCATTTCAGATGAACCTTTAAAACTGATAGAGAATGAGCTGAGATCAGTTAAAACCGAAAGCGCAGTTGCTATAAACGTCAGAAGCTCCACGCTGGAGCCACTGATCGAAGCTGCCAGGATGGCAAAGAATGCGAACGCAATAATTGAAATAGACGCACACTGCAGGCAGCCTGAAATGACAAAAATAGGTGTAGGAGAGGCACTGCTGCGCAATCTCTCCAAACTGCAGGAAATTATCCGTAAAGTAAAAGCAACAGGAGCCATCGTGTCAGTGAAAGTACGCGCCAATGTGATCGACGATATCAAAATGGCAAAAGCCATAGAAGATGCAGGCGCTGACATACTGCACGTTGATGCTATGAAGAAGGGATCAGGCGCTGACATGGAAACCATCAGGAAGATAAGGGATGCTACAAGACTCCTCCTGATAGGTAACAACTCTGTAACTGATTTTGACACCGCGAAAGAAATGTTCACCAGAGGTGCGGACATGGTTTCTGTTGGAAGGGGAGTCATGGAAGACCCATCCCTGATATCCAGCCTTGTAAAGGAAGTAACTCTGCTGCAGCAGGAGATCGGATGGTACAATTCACCGAAACACGTATGCAGAGGAGAAGGTGATCTGCGCGGGCTTGCGTTCTGCTGCCTGCCGGTCAAGCCGTGTCCTGTACATTCAAATATAAAGAAGATAGGACTTTCAGCAAAGGAGTTCGCTGACATTAAGATGGAATTCGCAAAGGGGACACCTCTTGAGTACGGAGATAGCACCTGTTTCGGCAGCCTTGTATGGTGCTGTAAGATCACAAAGATGTGTCCATTAAGGGACGGAGTACTCGAAACGATCGGGCTTTCAGATGCAGAATACATGAAACTGAAAAGACAACTTGCTGATCACATCCTTGACCATCCCAAGGTTACTGGTAAATGAAGAAGGAACAGGAAATGAAAGAAAAGCCTGGCAAGACTTCTGCATATCATACAGCTTCATATGTGGCGAGATGCGCACAGCTTGCTATGCTGCTGGAAGTATCGGCTCACCCCAAACCCGGGAATATAGACAGGGATCACGATTATGAGAACACCACCTTCGAGCATTTTCTCGCATCTTCGGTTGCAGTGTATCCAATACTTGAGAAAGCTGCAGGGAAAGACCACGAGATCGGGAAATATGTTCATGAAGCTGTGCTCGAAAGTATAGCCTGGCAGAAAGGAGGCAACACTCACTTCGGTGCTTTTCTGCTTCTATTTCCCCTTGCAATGGCAGCAGGCAGACTTATTCGGAACTCCAGGGAACTTACACCTGAGAACCTAACAGAAGAAGCGTTCAACATTGTAAAAGAAACAGACGTAGAAGATGCATTACAGATCTATCGGTCCTTTGGACCAGCAGGTGTCAAGGTGCGCAAGGTGGATGAATTCGACCTGTCCGATTCAAAAGCCATTGCGGATATTGAAAACAAGCGTACGACATTGTACCAATTAATGGAGATGTCCAGCTCTTATGACCTTATTGCAAAGGAGTGGATATCCAGTTTTACCCGCTGTGCACAATGCGCCCGGATACTTACAAGAGAGATGGACGGTCATGGAACACTTGCCCACGCAGGTAACTCTCGGATCAATCATGTTATAGTTTATGCTTTTTTGAAGATGCTTGCAACTGATATGGATA
>CALBTS010000286.1 GCA_937968035.1 uncultured Methanomethylovorans sp. | reverse complement strand
TCAAAATTAAGGCTGATAGCGAAGCTGTGCCCAAAGTGTATGGCATAGATACTGTAGTCAGGTATGAAACACCAGAAGGTGACATTGAGTATTCAGATACCCTGCAGGCCCCGGTAGAGGTAAAGGCAGCGGGGCTTTTCCAGAGATTGTTCGGCTGGATATGAAAGATAGAAACAAGTGTTGCTACAATATCCGCTATCCAATGATCGAGAAGCGAAGATCAATAGGAATATGGCTATGTAGAAATCCTCATGTTGCAATCTCAACTGTATGCAGATGCATTCACAGAGTACACGAGTTAACGGAGATGAAATATTATTCTCATTCTCTGTGTTCTCTGTGAACTCAGTGGTTCAAACTTAATGCGCATGTTTCTACAAAGCCATTTTCTCAAATGTTTCTTTAGGTATCTTTAGAAAATGTATTCCCATCTTAAACGATGCCAGTATTACTTCAATATTGGAAGAAAGTATAAGTGTAAAAAGTACCAAAAATGGTGATCACAGAATATGCTGCTCGATGAAAAAGCGTTAGCGACATTACAAAAATTAGGATTAACATATTATGGTGCAAGGGTTTATACAACGCTTGTTTCGCTGGGTCCGAGCGATGCAACTGAGCTTGCTATTGAATCAGAGGTTCCGCGAACTAAGATATATGATGTCCTTAGAAGGCTTGAAACTGAGAAATGGATAACTGTAGAACATACAAGGCCCATCACTTATACTGCTAAATACCCTAAAGATATAATCGAAGAGCAAAAAGCCATCTTTAATTCCGAAATTGACGATGTATCAAATCAACTGTCTATGCTGTACGATAAATTAATGGATAAGGAAATTCCTAAGGTATGGCTTTTAAGGGGAATGGATAATATTACGGCAAAAGTGCTTGATATGGTAAGCAGAGCTAAAAAAGACATAATGCTTTTGGGAGCCCTTTATTCTGCAGACGAGATCGAGCAGCTCAAAACAGAATTATTACGCGCTAAGAAAAAAGGGCTAAACATACGTGTTATCACAAGACAGAGTATAAAATTAAAAGATGGTGAATTGGACATAGTTAAAAAATTATCTCCGGTTATACCTGAAATTAAAATCTCCGGACCTTCATTTGCAAAATATGTAATAATAGATGATAAAGAACTGCTAATCGTATACTCAAAAGTAGAAGATGCTGTTCTGGATATCGATAGCATAATAGCTATATGGATTCCAAATGTGTCAGTTGCATCATACCAGGCAAGCATATTTAACGGCATATGGAACGAATAAGCAGCAAATATACGGCACGAAACTTTTCTTATTCCTTATTTTGTTATAGTTTTTTTACGGTATTATTTATTAATAAGCGCTATTGTTAACAAATCGAAATTAGTCATGAATACCCCTCCAAAAGTTACAAAATAAATATAAAGCCGTAATCAGAGATTCATTGTCAACTTCGCATAAATAAAAGAGCCAGATACGAATCAGGAGCAAAATATGATATTGTTAATTGGTGCGACAGGAACTATAGGCATGCCAATCCTCAAAAATCTCTGCAGGAAGGGTGTGGGGATTCGTGTGCTTGTACATAGTGAGAAATCGAGTGCAATAATCGAAGCATTGGGTCAAATGGAAATTTTTGTAGGGGATTTTCGCAACGACTCTGATCTGAGGGAAGCTATGAAAGGTTGCAGTTCAGTATTCCATGTTGTCCCGCCTTTTACAAAAGATGAAGCTGAGATTGGTTATCGCGTGATCGAGAATGCACGTCATGCCGGTGTTGAGCATATCGTCTTCAATTCTGTCCTTCATCCACAGCTGCGCAAGATGGAGCATCATGCCCAGAAACTCTTGGTCGAAGAGGCAGTGATCGAATCCGGCTTGGCTTTCAACATCGTTCAGCCTGCAATGTTGATGCAGAATCTTCTGATGGTATGGAAAACAATAAGAGAAAAAGGTATATATCCGGTCATTTCCTCTCCGGATAAAAAAATGTCTCTTATCGATTCGGAGGATATCGGAGAAGCGGTTGCCAATATCCTGACCGATCCTTCATTGCGTAATGCGACCTTTGAGCTGGCAGGACCTGATATGCTCACTTACAAAGAGATGGCTTCGATTATCAGCGAAGAGCTAAAGCAGCCTGTAAAAGTCGTACCGATAGATGACATCGGCAGGGAGGAGCTGGCACGGGCACAGGGAATGTCCTCCTATGCTATCCATACATTCCTTAAAATGGCAAAGTACTACGAGATCGGAAGAGCGTCGTGTAGGGAAAGAGTGTAGATCTCGGTGGTCG
>CALBTS010000285.1 GCA_937968035.1 uncultured Methanomethylovorans sp. | reverse complement strand
AACGCGATAAACCGATGAGATAAAATCCGGTCGTCGCCAACCTTATAACACAAAGAGGCGTCTCATAATCGAGGCGGTCTTTTTTTAGTTTAAGATTGGAAATAGATGAAAGACAGATTTTTTGATCATAATTTTCTCTAATTGGCTGCACAGAGTATAGGATTGGGTATTTTGTGTTTAATATTCATCAACAGAGAGTCAAAAACGGCTAAAAATGGGTGTTTTTGAGTCATTTTCTTGAGGTTATGGGCCAAAGCAAGCAATCCAAATTCAATAGCTACTTTATCTATTCCACGTAGCAGGAATCTTCGAAAGCCACGGTTTTGTTTTAGCATTCCGAAAACTGGTTCTACGTCTATTGGCCTTTTTTTTCGGTGTGCTATTCCCCTTTCACTACACAGCCGCTCTCTTGCTTTTTTCCTCAATTCATTCAGCCGATGGCTTACTTCAATGATTCTGTTACCTTTTGCTTTATGACATTTTCCTCTTAATGGGCATCCTTCACAGTTAGCAGCCTGGTATCTTGACAGGATTCGTTTATAGCCTGCCTCTGAAGTCTCGATCTTTGTTCCTATACAAATCATGGCTTGACCTATCGGACAGTAATAGCAGTCACGCTCTTTATTATAATAGAGGTTGTCCGGATGAAAAATCCCCTTTGCCTTTTGCTGTTTATGTAGCTCCTGATCAAAATAATTGTACTTAACATATGCCTCTATTTCGTTTTGCTCCATGAATTCATAATTCTCCTCAGATCCATAACCGGCGTCGGCGGTTAATTCCTTGGGCATAAAGCCATAAGCCTCCCTGAATGATTCAAGGTGCGTCTTTAATGTTTTAGTATCCGTTGGATTTTGGTGCAGGGTGTAATTAACAATGATTTGCTCGTTTGTGCTGATCTGTGCATTGTATCCCGGCTTTAACTGCCCATTGCGCATATGATCTTCTTTCATGCGCATGAAGGTTGCATCCGGATCGGTTTTAGAATAACTATTGCGCTCTCCCAGGGTTTGCTCTTTCTGTTGATATTCTTTCAACTTATCAGGCCAGTTTTTTTTAGCATATTTCACTTTTTGCTTCACCTTCGGGTCGACCGATTTATCCTCAAGGGCTTGATCAATGATTTCTACTGTTTTACGAACCTCTTCCGGGGATATCCTGGTAAACTGAGTAGGCGAGGTATCTTTAAGCTCTTCTGCAGCAACTTCCTGGGTATACTGCCAAAGTTCATCCAATTGCTTGGCTATGCGTTCTTTATTTGTCTTGATTGCTTTGCCCCAAACAAAAGTGTAACGGTTAGCACTGGCCTCTATCTTAGTGCCATCAGTATAGACATTCTGAAGATCAACATGCCCTGATTCTGCCATCAACATTACCACCTGAGTAAATACTTTTTTTATAACCCCTTTTAATCGATCACTTCTGAACCTGTTTATGGTGTTGTGATCCGGCTTTTCCATTCCGCTGAGCCACATAAAATATATATTCTCTCTGGTTGCGGATTCCAGCTTACGTGAAGAGTATACGTTGTTCAGATATCCATATACCAATACTTTAAGCAGCATTCGGGGATGATAACTTGAACATCCGCCTCCCTTATATCTCTGTAATAAAGGATCAAGGTTGATTTGATCAATAACATGGCTCACAACCCTCACAGGGTGTTCAGGTGTTATCAATTCATCGAAAGTTGGGGGAAAGGCCATCAACTGATTTTGCTGGTATGGCTTAAATCTGGGCTTGCTCGTTTTCATGTCATAAAGATAAAAAATTTATCTTATTGACAATCAAATAGATGCGAAGATTTATCAACACATTATTGTTGATAATCAATAAATTAAAAAGAGGCTGCCCTTTTGAGACAGCCTCTTTTTTATTTATTGAAAAGAGTCCGGATAACCCAGGCATTTTCAGGGGATATAATTTCACAGGCTTACTTTCGTCGCCCCGTTGAATTATACTTGTTTATGCCAGCATATCAAAACCCCCGGCCGAACATTTCTCAGAATTTAGTTTCCATGGCAGCCCAGATCGGAAGAGCACACGTCTGAACTCCAGTCACCGAATACGAT
>CALBTS010000284.1 GCA_937968035.1 uncultured Methanomethylovorans sp. | reverse complement strand
TAACAACCATTGAAGACTCAGGAGTGAAAATCTCCTCAGGAAGTGAGTCTCTGAGTACGCTTTCTATCCTGTACCACTCTTCCTTCCATTCATCATGTGATAGGGTGGCCCCTATTCTACTGCTGGCAACCAGTGCCCGGAAGAGATCATCGATAAGTACCTGCCGGTTCTTAACAATAACAAGATTGATCCTGAAGAAGTTCTCCATATAACTTACATCCTGCCATAGAACCTGATCGAACTCATCGCAGTCGATCTCTTCGGCAAGAAATCTAAGGGCGACCGCTTGATCCTCCATTATGTGACTCGGACCAAAAGTCCCCTGATAGAAGAGCTTGTAAAGATCGTCGAGCCTTGCTTCGGGATGCAAATCCAGCTCGTGAGAAGCGAGTTCAACAATTCTATTATCCATTCGAAACATATACTCCCCCTCTTTAATTAACTATTATACAGCTATCAATAGCCGATTCAAAAACCATCGACTGCTATGATGACGCTTTCGAGGTAAACAGCGCATTAATATCCAGTAAGATAGCTAGAAATTTTCTCAAGACCTTATTTCATTGAATGCCCAGAACTGATCGAATAATTGAAGTGATACGAAGACATCCAGTAGTTTATCGCTATGAGTTCCCACAAAAAAGCCCCCGCACGTCGCGAGGGCTCCCTGGGGGTTAACTGTGGCCTAAAGTACAGAAGCTAAGAAGAGAATCTCTTCTTCCCCAGACCGAAAAACTAGCAAGCAGTTCATGATCACCAACTCTGAATACCAAGAAGTGCAAGGGTTCCGCCCGATCCATCTGATGAGCCACTTCCTAAGGCATTAGGATCACCGGCCGCTACAAGTGCAAGGGAATTCAGAAGGTCTTCTCCATTATTATCAAGAGGATTTTCAAACTGCCAAGTAGTAATTGAACCTAGTAGGAACAACTGTGAGAATTGTCCCTGTCCTGGATTGTTGATATTCGACACATTTGACAAATCACCTAGAAGGAAGTTGCCGCCCGAACCATCATCTCTTTTAAGAGCAAAAAAGTCTCCCATTAGATTTTTATCGCCGTGAGTAGCAGAACTATATCCAAGGGAAATATCCCCGTATGAAGCAACGCGCAGATAAGAGTAGTTTTCTTCTGCAAGTAGTTTTTGGTAATCTTTGATCCTTGTTTCTGCATCAACTGCAGTTTTATTTGCAACTAGGGACATTCCATTTCCATTATTGACTTCCTCAACAAGTTTCTTCACGTCATACACAAACTGAGTATCAATTGTCACGTCACCTTTTACCTGTATATCATACTTGCCACTAACTATACTTATTTTGTGTTCCTGATCAGAGAAAAAGGTCGTGGTACCATCGATCATTATGTGTACAGTTGTTTCACTTGCAATAGAAGTTGGAACTAAGAAAGATTTCCCCGAACCAGATATTATTAGTCCTTCGGATGTAAATTCTGCATCAAATTGATCAGAACCGCTCACTTCAATAGTTAGTTCATCCGAGTAACTTTCCAGTTGACAGGTTGCACCACTACATATCACATTAATTCGTGAGGGCTCCTGTGCATAGGTAACAGTGGCAGTAGATGTGTTAAGCGTCACTGTTGCTTCGGGATTTTCAGGAAAACTCTGCTCATATTCATCTACCCATTGTCCATAGAGAGTGGCAGCGTCATCCTCGATTTCATGGAAGTAGTCGCTCAAAAATTCGGCTAGGGTTTCCTCATCAGTGATCTGATTACCATCAGCATCATATACAATGATTCCCGCAGCGTTTAAAATACCCTCTACAATATCTTGAAGAGTAGAACTTGACGAGCTATTTAAAGACAAGACTCCTGCTATTATGGCATCGCCAAAAATAATATCTCCAACGATTTTCTTTGATTTTCCATTCCCAATACTCCTTAACGATGATAATACTCGATCTAAAGAAACAGTCCTTAGCGCAGGCAATCCTCCCTGGGGCAACGCGTCTGTCATAACCAGACCCCTCGAATAACGCTTTGTTCCATCAACCTCAGACGAACAAATACCGACGAATTTCTAAGATCGGAAGAGCCCACGTCTGAACTCCAGTCACCGAATCCGATCTCGT
>CALBTS010000283.1 GCA_937968035.1 uncultured Methanomethylovorans sp. | reverse complement strand
CGCGGGTGGTGCAGCTACTGATCACAACCGGCCCTTTGGCCACCACTTCCACCGTTTTGGTATTTCCTTTATTATCCCGCCAGGCCACCCGTTTGGTGATACGGCCCTTACTCTGGAGCTCACGGATGATATACATCACGTTCTCGGCCCCGTCCAGGTCTTCAATAAACAGGATCTTGCCCTTTAGCTTCAGCCCCTCATAGTACAGGGCCTGATCGCTAAGGCCCGTGACCTCGATGCGGTCTTCCTCTGGCACAAGCATTGAGAGGCCTTCCTGCAGATGCGTTTTACCCGAGCCGCTTTCCCCCAGGTACATCACGTGCAGGGGCTTCTCACGCTTTCGGCTAAGGTTCACAATGTAGCCCGTCATCGCGTTGTTTTCTTCTCCAACGATGCCGCTGGCCGTGATATCGCGCAGGGTCTGTTCCATCAGATCCGGCCTTTTCAGGTACTTAAGCGCCGCCTTGCGCTCCTGTTCACTCATCTGGTAGGTGCCAGTAGTTGTGGGTTTGATCGCCTCCAGGCGCCCCTGACGGTACTCCTCCAAAGCCGTGGTCAGTTCTGCGAGTACCTTTGTTGCTTGGCTACCGGGCAGCTCCAGCTGCGCACAGAGCATCTCCTGTAACTGCTCCACCTGGCGCCCGTGGTACAGATCCAGGCTCTGGCGCACGATCTGGGGAGCGTCCGGCTTTTGGATCTTTAAGGTCACCTTCAACCTATCCAGCCCGCTGATACGGATCCCGCCCAGAACCGTGATGCTAAGCTCCTTTGTGGTGTACACCAGCAGCTCCATATTCCGCGCATCCAGCTTGCCCCACCGGGGCGGATCTGCCTTCTCCTGTTCCTGTTCCTGTTCCTGTCCTTGTCCCTTTTCTTCCAATTGAACTTGTTTTTCAGTTGAAAGAAAAAGAGATGTTCTTTCTTCAATCAGGTGAGAGAGGATTTCAGGAGAGTGTCCGTTTAACAAGCTGTTCACGTCTTCCCCTTTAGGGGTTTCAACCTTACTCAAGACCAGGTTGGGATACGTGGTATGTAAGAACCCGGCGTATTTCTCTGTGGCCACCTCTCCTGCATCGTCCCCGTCAAAAAAGAAAACGATTTCCTCAAGCTGGGCTAACTCTCTGATTACCTCACGGTGCTCATCCATCAGTCCATTGGTCCCGTACAAAGCCAGTACCTGGTACTGCTTCACTATTTCTTGCTGCTGCAGTAATGTTGCTGCATCAATCACACTCTCGGTTAAGATCAGCTTTTTTGTTTCCATCGGTGGATAGCAAGGATAAAGCCCCTGGCGATCCTTCAGGTAAAAGTGCCGTCCGTCCTTGGTATCCAGGGTGCTGCGGAAGTACAGGCTGACAATGTGGCCTTCCTTGTCCTTCAAAGGGAACACGATACAGTGCTTGCCAAAGACGCTGTAGGATTTCTCCCCACCGGGCCCCGACCGGCCTCGCTCCATCAATAGGCCCAGCTTTACACAGCTCTCAACCAGCGCTTGCTCATTTCTTGTCCCGTGGTGGAACTGCCCACTGTTGTAGCCTACCTCCGTGCGCTCAGCATCCAGGTGCCGGGCCCCAAGGTAAGATAGGGCACCCGGGCTTTTGGACAGCCCCTTCTTAAAGGTGGCAAACATCTTCATCAGCACTGCCCGGCGCCAGAGCGCATCTGCCGGAGAAGTAGATGGAGGGCTTGTGTTTTCTCCGCCGGCCCCATTGCCGCCCATTAGCGTCTGCGCCTTCAGAATCGCCTGGTGTTTGTCCAGGCCTTCCTTGTGCATTATAAAATCAATCACATCCAGGCTTCTCCCGTGCGTAGGGCAGTTGGAGCTAAAGCAGTAGCAGGTGTTGGTTTTGTAATAGAGCTGAAGGCTGGGGGTTTTGTCCGGGTGGAACGGACAGTTAATCCGGTTTGCCTGCCCTGAACTGGTTGTAGGGTCCGGCATCAGGCCGTAGTAATTCAAAACATCGTTCAGCGGCAAGCGGGACTTGATATCGGGGATTTCCATGGTGGAAAACTTTTAAGTTCCATATCTGGAACAAAGTAAGCCACAAACGGAACTTTTGACAATATACACATCCTAAAGTTTTCCACAATACGACACCCTGCATTTTCAAAACAGCCTCACATACGGTATATTTGCTGTTAATAAGTTCCTAAGATGAACCCATTATGAACACCCTTGGATCACGCATACAAGAGCTAAGAAAAAGCCTCGGATATTCCCAGGTTGAGTTGGGCCAAAGAATTGGCGTCTCTAAATCCCAGGTCAACCGTTACGAAAACAAAGGCATACAGCCCCCGGCTGATATCCTGAGTAAAATCGCCGACCTGTTCGGCACTTCCGTGGATTTCCTGATTAACGGACAGTCTGAGGAAAAAGCCAAAGCAACCCTGAAGAACGCCGAACTGCTCAAGCAATTCAAACAAGTGGAAGACCTGCCCGAAGAAGACCGAATGACCGTGATCAAATTCCTGGGAGCATACCTAAGAGATTTTAAAGCTAAGCAAGCCTACGCCTCTTAATAAACGCCCGACAAAATGCCGGGCGTTACTATTCTACTTCTCTTTTGACTCGAGCCTTAGAAGCCTGAATTTTAAGGATCCAACACTTTTCTAATACTGAACCTCCTTGTAGTATTTTTTCCTAATTCATTCACCCAACTAAGTTTTAGAATAGAGTCACTAAGTAAATAACATTCCTTTATAACAGAGGATTGAGGTCTTATTGAAGTATCATATGCTGCTTCAATAACCATCTCTATTCCCGTTATCATATTATAAACCTCTGCAAGGTATTGACCGCTATTTTGGTGGACAATTAGGCCGTTTTCGATATCAACAAACACTGGGCTAAGAAGCAATCTGCCTGGGATATTGCTATCCCAAGGAGCAGTGTAAACATATTCACATGCAGTTCCACATCCATCAGTAATAACAAACCCTAATTTGCTACTTTGTAACTCTCTAAACCTCTCCTTGGCATAATAAAGTGTATCGGTTGATGTGTGATGAAATACTCCATCTATGCCCCAATGAAGAATAACGCCTGCATCAACAACGAACGATACATATATGAACGTGTCATTCTGAATTAACAGTGTGTCGTACTCAGTTTGTCCATGCCTATTTTCTCTATCATCGTGAAATTGTTGTGACTGGCAGCCAAAAACTACCACTATGATTACTGATAGAGCCAAAACTACTTTAGCCTTCATAGTGCTAGTATTTATAAAACCGAAAATCAGAGGAACTAACACCAGGTATTGACACAGGTGTCATTGATTTGGCCCAATTTGGTGTTCTTATGTATGGTGAAAAGAAATAGGTAGCCCCTTGAGCAGTATTTGTTGGTGTGTAAGTGCATTTTATTGCCGCACCCATACTTGAAGAAAAGGCATTTGATTCAAGCATATTTCTGGGTCCCACACCGTCACCTCCAGTAACAGAAAGGGGATTGGAATACCTAGGCGCCATTGTTGAAACACTTTCAAACTGGCCGGACTGGGTAACAACTTCTTCATAAGTTGAAACGCCAGAAAACTGGGCATTATAGTTATTGGCCGAAGATGGGGCTGTGTTATCGTTTGCACGATTTCTGATAACCTCACCTAAAGCAACCTTAGCCTCAGTGCTTTGTCCAGCCCCTTCAGCATAGATGGTCCTAGCCATATGACCCAGATCACTGTTCATGCCAACTTCCTCGAAAGTTGGCACCTGCATCTGTTGAGGATTTGGGGTTAAATCCCTTGGATTATCAACTCTTGTAGTTCCATTCTGAACAAAAAACCTATCAGGCTGGGCATTTACGTCATGTCTGATTAGCTCACCTTGTTGGTTATAGTAGAAATCATCATCATTCATCCCATTTGGATCAATTAACATAATTGGATTTCCTCTAACGTACATGAAGGGAGATGTGCTAGGATACTTATCACACAGCGGATCCACGCTCAGCCAGATGGAAATATTTGGATCATAGTATCTGGCCCCGAAGTATGTGCACCAATAATCATCATCAACTTCCCCAAAGGCAAGTGTAGCCGCAACATCATCATAGATGTAAGCAGTGTTTGTGTCTATTTCCGGGTTGATGCTCATTGTTGTACCTCAAATTAATCATACTGGTTGGGTACTTCATCATACCTGGCTATGTTTATGATTCCTTTCATCAATCATTCCATAGCCAGTGCCTACGCTTTATATCGTGCGTAGCGTGGACGCTAGGGAGAGCTGATAACTAAGGACTTGGCTCTGAATACTTCTCAATAATCATCTTCAGATTGACGGGGTTAGACAAATCCCAGTACCACCATTTATTTGGATTATTCAATTCATCTAACCACCGCCTACGATAGCTTAGTCTAAACAGATTGAGAAGGAGTTTAAATACTTTTTCGCGTTCATTTGTAGGCAGATTTCCTAGTTTGATGAAGCTACCATGGCTAATCCCATTCTTTAGGAAAATTACACATGGGGTATGACTGGGTTTTAGTTTGGCATTAATAATCGCTTGATTAATATCATAATTATCTGACTTCGACTGGATGATTATATATTCAAGATGGTTCAATATTTCACTCCACGCAATATTATCACCAATATTAAAAGCTCCCATAAGCTCTTCATCTGTGATTAAACCTTGGCCATGTTTATTGAACAGTATTTCTTCTTCTATCTTCATCACTCTTTTGGATAAATTGAATAATGTGGCTCATTAGGTCGTAGTGGCCCTCTGAAAAGATCAATTCGGTTTGGTAAATTGTCAACTGTTGATTTAGCACCTGGTAAAGAGTTCTTTATCCTACTCCATTCTCGGGAGGTTATACCTTCAATAACATAATCAAAGTCTGAGTGTGCCCCAGCTTTTCCTGTTGCTCTACTACCTACTACATGAATTGGTTTGTTTATTCTATTTGCAGCATTTTGAATTCTTTTGGCTCCACCTTCAGGGATATCTATCGATGGTTTCTTAAGAAGACTTTTTCCGGGTGACTTCTTTGTCGCAGCCCAAATGCATCCAGCCTCAACCACCATTGCAGCCATTGCACCCTTTTCTTCTCCAGACATATTAGGAATATCCCCAATAGTTTCCCCCATATCCATGATAGCATCCGCAGTAGAATTCTGTCCTGTGACAGCATTACTTACACCTGTTACATCACTGGCAAGGCGGAGTAATCCATCAGCTGCAGCACTTAGATCCTGGATAATAAGTTCTGGGTTATCAATACGAGCGTTAACAGAGGCATAAAAATTATCATTGAATCTATTGACTTCCTTGTTCCAACCTTTCAACCATGCTGGAGGATCTCCAAATGCCATTCCATCCGGATCAATAAATCGAATAGGGTTATTCGCAGTATAGACGTATGGAGAAAGGTTCGGATACTTATCACTCAGCGGATCCACAGAGAGCCAGATAGAGATATTCGGATCATAGTACCTGGCCCCGAA
>CALBTS010000282.1 GCA_937968035.1 uncultured Methanomethylovorans sp. | reverse complement strand
CCACCGAGATCTACACTCTTTCCCTACACGACGCTCTTCC
Source organism: uncultured Methanomethylovorans sp. (assembly GCA_937968035.1). GTDB lineage: Archaea > Halobacteriota > Methanosarcinia > Methanosarcinales > Methanosarcinaceae > Methanomethylovorans. The sequence goes on along the minus strand of CALBTS010000282.1, from coordinate 5,411 downwards.
GATCTGAATCACATCCAAAGACATTATGCGTATCGGTTTTTCGCCTGATATTTGCATATGTCGTTGGCAACGTTCTTTCATATCATCAGGAAAACCATCCTTGATCATATCCTCATGTGCCGCCCGATAAATATACAATCCAAAAACCAAATTCATTATTTGTTGCGAATTTGGTGGTAAGTCACCTATAGCCTCACCTTTATTAGAGGTTTTAGACATGAAAGCCGTAGTATGGCCATCTTTCTTTTCGTCCCAAATATGAAATACAATCATATCTCGCAAATTAGTGACCAATATTGCAGGTATTTTTGTACTTGGATGAAAGGATAAGACTATTGTTTCATATTCTGGTAGATCCAGATCAGTCAAAGACACTTTTGCTGCTAATTTCTCCAAAAACACTTCTAATCCCGGCTCAATGAAATATATAAGCCGTTCACAACGTAACCAACAAAGTTCACTGAGAATGATCATAGCTGCGCCACATTCTTTTAATGTACTATTTGCTTTTTGGACCAATGAAGCAACATCTAATCTTATTAGATCCTTTTCAGGCAAAGTCAATCTATATGTGGGCCAATAGACTCTCATGACTCATTCTCCCATGTAGCAATTGCTACCATAACTTGATTTCTCTGATCAGCATTACCGCGTTAGCCAATACCGTTCCATCATAACATCTAAGTATATATCTACTTATCCCATTTTGAGTCCATAAGAATTCTTCTTTTGACTCTATGAAATAACATTTCCAGAGTTGAGTTAGACACCGATCATAGTGCCTAACAATATTCAAGGCATCCTTATAGTTTGCAAAGACGGCACAAGGACCACAACCAACATTGGGTATTGTCCATTGGTTAAGTTTGTAATGTAATATTCCACAGAAAGGAGCATCGGTACTCGACATACAAATTGTTACTTTGTACCCTTTTTTCACATATCCCAATTTAAATGCGTTTCTTAGAATCATGGTCCATCCTCCTATTGTAGCAATTGATACCATAACTTGATTGGCTTTGTTATCATCACAGCGTCAGCTAATACCGTTCCAAAATAGCATCCTAATGCGGAGGTATTATGCCCGTCAGCAGTCCATAAGAATTCTTCTTTCGACTCTATGAAATAACATTCCCAGAGTTGAATTCCTCTTTTACTGTAGTGCCTAACAATATTCAAGATGTCTTTATATTCTGTAAAAACAGCACAAGGACCGCAGTTAGGTTTAGGCACTACCCATTGTTTAGACTTATAGTATATAAATCCAGAGTATGGGGCATTGGTACTTGCAAAGCCTAATGTGGCTTTATATCCTCTTTTTACATGTCCCGATTTGATCGCATTTCTTAGAGTCATGACTTATTTCTCCTATATAATGCATAAAAGTTTTGTAAGCATTACAGCATCAGCAAACCGCGTCCCCATTGGAACATGGTCTGCATAAGCACCATTGACATATAGTGATGTTTCTTTTGACTTGATAAAACAACACTCCCATATGTGTGTTTCCTCCCATGTGCCACAAAAGTCTAACAAGTCTGTATAAACAGTGAAAACTGCTAATGGGCCACAATTCACTCGTGGTATTGTCCATTTATTTAATTTGTATTTTACTTCCCTCGCAGTAAAAGGAACCCAGCTGATGTCCCTGCCCCACACTTTAGATGTGGCTTTATATCCCATTTTTACGTGCCCCAGATTGATCGCTTTTTCTAGAGTCATGGTTCATTCTCCCTGCGGCTTCCGCCGCTATTAGTTTCCCAGCACTGGACAGTCCAGTGCCGCCCGGATATCGTTGCACTGAGCAGCAACCATCTGCTCGCCTATTGTCCGTGTGTCTCTTCGCAACGTTAGCCACCACGCAAAATCTAACGCTGTAGTCTCCGCAGCCGCCGCCACCTGTACAGCCAGCGTCTCTGCCCGTTCCCCACCTGATTCCAAAACACGCATAGCAGTCTCCGCAGCACGTGTGGCAGCAGATTGCGCAGCCAGTGCCTCCGCAGCCTCCGCAGAACACCTTGCTCTAGCGTCAGTATGAGTAATTCGTGTGACCCAGAGTTGTGCCAATCCGGCGTATGCCGCCGGGTCCGGATGCGCACTCCGGGCGTGTAGCCATAGCATCCAATCAGGGTGATCACAGGCTGCCCAAGCCTCCGCCAGCGTGGGATATTGCCGCGCCCACTTGATTGCTGGTTTACATGCGCCGAGTTTGATTAAGTCGTCAATCCAGTATTTCATGTCTCGTCTCCTTCTGGGGCTATGTTATGCCGCGTCCACTCCTCCCCGCGAAGGTGGACGAAATGATAACCTATCTCTGGATCATGGACCACATGTGTGAATCCATACGCGCTCTCCGCCGTAGCATCGCCAAGACCAATTAGCGCCTCCTCATGACATTTTTGCCATGTTTCCGCCGTCATCTTAGCCTTTACAGTGTAGACACCATTAGGCGTGGTGATTATTATCTTATTCATATTTGCATCCTCTTATGTAGCAATTGCTACCTTGGTAAATGGAACAAATTGTACGTGCTTAATGTTGCTTCAAATCCCTTCCTCATGCACCCGACTTGATCGTTTCTTTATGTATGGACCTAGGAAGTAATCGCTTTCTTCGTAGTATTTAGTTAATGCGTCGATCAGAATGTCTGTGAATATGCTTCCCCATCTCTCGTTATGGTACGCCTCTATTTCATGTGCGGCTTCATGAGCCATTAACGCTATCAAATCTGTATCGCTGTGTTTTCTCCTCTTAGGTTTCTGAAGTAAAGTACTTGGGTCGTAAGGTGAGATATATATCACCTTGTTGTGATACGCCCCTTCAGCTTGTGGAAGGAAACAAATACCAAGTTCATATTTACGATTAAAAAACCTCTGCAGATACTCTGCTCTGCCTAGTAGTTCTTTGTCATCTTTTGTTATCTTAGGTGGCATTGATACCTTTGAAAGTATCATTATTTCATCAGCAATAAAGTATGTTGCAGTCTCTAACTCCCAATTAGTAAGTCCTTTTCTTGAAACCTCAGTCCGCATACTATCTAACACTTTCTGCACCTTTGGAGTTAGCGAATCTCTATTGTTTGTAAGGCACATAGGTGTCACTAATAAAATTGCTGCACAATTGAGTTGTTTTCCAAGATATACATCTCCCATAGATTGATAGGAATCTATTGTCCCTATTGCGATGTTCGTGCGGGCTGTACTATATTCCGACGGAGAAACAATAAGAGTGACATTATCTACGCATAGTTCCTCCTCATAGGTTCTAGTATCTGTGTCAAGTAATTGTCCGTTCAAATATACCTTTGCCTGAAACTTAGAATTTACACAAAACGTTTCTATACCGCGTCTTATATCATATTCCTCGGCATCAGTAGATATACGAAAAGTTGTGCCATTTGGCTTCTTTGTTCTCATGCTTCGTATTGTAAAATCAGAACCCTTACCCTTAATGTATGTAGTGATTCCGTCATATGTGGTGGTCACGGAGTAGGAGAGCTGCGAAAATAAGATAAGAGTTTTTGCAATTCCAAAACCACCAACAGACTCCTTGAATTCTTTTCCGGATGCTCCTAGACATAGGAGCTTGTCCTTGACGGTTGTTAAAGACATGCCGCAACCATTGTCTGTGACTGTGATGTCGCAGCCGTCCGCTGTTGATGTTACGGTGATGCGGATACAAGTAGATTCTGCATCAAGTGAGTTCTGGAGAATCTCCCTACCTAAGGCGTGCTTCCAGTTCACATACTCATTTCTGGCTATCTGCCAGAAGCGAGTGTCTACTTTTACTTGACCTTTTTCCATGTTAGTTTCTTTCTCTTTAGTGTCTTATGGTTATAGGATCAGCAAATCATGTCCCTAATGGGATAAAGTCTACATAACTCATTCTCCCGTGTAGCAATTGCTACTTTTACATGACTATAGAATCATTACGGCATCGGCAAATCGTGTCCCCTTTGGAATAAGATCTGAGTGGTATTGTATTCTGTGAGCAGCGTTATTGTAGTATAGCGACTTTTCTTTTGACTCAATAAAGCAGCACGCCCATATTTGTGTTCCATCCCATCTATTACATGCGTCTAATGCTTCTGTATAAGTAGCAAAAACTGCCAATGGGCCGCAGCCAACTTTAGGTACTGTCCAATGGCCTTGGCGGTATGCCACATACCCAGACGTAGGAGCATAAGGGCTATGGTTATCACAGGTAACCTTATACCCTCTTTTCACATGTTCTAAATTGATCGCCTCTTCAAGAGTCATGGTTCATTCTCCCAAGTAGCAATTGCTACAAAAATTCGAGAACATAATGGCCCGCCCATCAAAAAGATAGACGGGCCATTTGTCTCAATTTCGCCAAGTACGGATATTACGGACAAGTAAAATTGTGGCTATTATCGCCACAATAAGGTACAGCCATCCCATACTTATTCCGTTTCTTCGATTTCTTCTTCCTGCGGTTGCGGCGCACTGGCAACGATACCGTTTACTGTATCCCAGAAAAGATCAGGGTTCAGTTTCTTAGCTGTCTCAATGAGTTGCAGCTCATCTTCGAGTTGTAGCAATTGCTCGGCAGCAATCTCATCGCCAAGCGCAGCATCCAATTGCTTACCCAAGTATTCTGACTTACAAACGGCTTTTGCCGCCTTGAGTTTTTGGATACCCCAAATACGGGCACTTGGGGCTTTATCCCCGGTTCTTTGCGCCGACCGAATTTCGTCGAAGTACTGATATACATCTTCATTGGTCTTGCATGCTTGCAAATGTTCTGCAATGGCAAACCAACCCTTTTTGACAGCATCATCTGCACCGTCTACATATTTCCGGAATTCTTCCTTTGCCGCTGATGGTGCGGTGACAATACGCTTGTAAAACTGTAATCGGCCACGCCATGTTACCAGTTGCATATGTTGCAATGTGGTAATCTTGGTCGTTCCTGACATTACGAAACCTTTGTCCCGGAGTTCAAGGAGCCGATCATTGTATTTCTTTTTCTCAGCCAGTCCCGCCAGCTGATAAAAGAGAGGTGACAGGATGGCCGCGATAGCTGATTCTGACAGACCTTGCCGCAGATATTTACCTACGGCTTCCAGCAGCTCAAACTCATCAAGCTGTTCCTCACTACCGTGATCCATCATCAGCCGTTGCCGAGTCGGCTCATCAATATCCACGATGATTCGGAATGGGACTTTCCCGGCAAAATGATCCTCAAAGAATTCAGGATACCGTTCCCGAATGTACTTGAGTGCCCGGATTCTGACAAAACCAGCGATACCTCGCGGTTTCGTTCCTTCTGGTGCGCCCCGCATAAGTGCCGCTGTTAGCGGGGTCTTAATGTAACCATCGGCCATGAGTTCCGTAAAGATCGGAAGAGCGTCGTGTAGGGAAAGAGGGTAGATCTCGGTGGGCGCCGGA
>CALBTS010000281.1 GCA_937968035.1 uncultured Methanomethylovorans sp. | reverse complement strand
ACCGAGATCTACACTCTTTCCCTACACGACGCTCTTCCGATCTCGTTTTCTTCTTTCAGAAGCGTACTGGACGCCATGGAGTACCTTTTACTATCGTGAAATTCCGTACCATGAAAGTAGAAAACTCAGGTAGTACAACATCGGTAAAAGGAGATAGCCGGATTACGAACTTAGGTGCTGTACTAAGAAAGTACAAGCTTGATGAGCTGCCTGAACTATTGAATGTGCTGATTGGTGATATGAGCCTGGTTGGGCCACGTCCGGATACTTATGAATTTACCAGTCGACTGAAAGATAACGAACGGTGTATTCTTGAACTCAGACCTGGTATAACAGGACCTGCTACTTTGAAATATTCAGGTGAGGAAGACCTTCTTGCCAGCGTAAATGATCCGATACAATATACAGATGAGATAATATGGCCAGACAAAGTGAGGCTTAATGTGGAGTATTATCAGAACCGGAGCTTCATCGGCGATATTATACTGATTTTCAAAACCCTGACAAAAGGATTTAGACGGAAGCCACAATAACGCTGTTCTTATCTTTTACTTGTATAGATATGCGGTAGAAATCAATACTTGATGAATTTCCGCGTGCTAAGGAGTTTGTTGCCAGAAGAGACAACCAATATATATGATGTTGAAGGCAGATGTGTTATGTTAAGATGCATGCTAGACTCTTCCTCCGGAATCCTTTCCTGGTATACTGTTACCCCGGAAGGGGCTACGATACTAATATCATAGGAACCGAATACATTGTCCACATTGCTTGAAAGTTCTATGTTCAAATCTCCATTAGTTGGATTGGGGTACAGACCTTTGATTATGTTGTCCTCAACATCCTGCATTACAATCAGTTCCAGATCGGGAGACAGCGTTTCGGCACCCTGATTATCTATAGCAATCGCATAAAAGCAGAATGTGCCTGTATCCGCAGCTTCCCAAGTGAATGTATACGGAGCAGCAGAGAAGGTGGCAAGTGTTACGTCCCCGTTTTTAATGGCTACGTGGCTAATATAACCATCGGGGTCATATGCTGACACATCGATTTTAATCCAACTATTCTTTTTGTATTTGAAGGTTTTATGATAGGGGAAGATAGTTACTACTGGCATTTGGTTAATTGTAGTCGTCGATTTCTCAACTACAACAGTTACTGGCTCTGAAGTAGTTTTCGCGCCTTTATCATCCATAGCTATCGCAGTAAGATTGAATGAGCCTTCGGGGACATTCTTCCAGGTAAAATGATATGGGGCGGAAAATATTTCACCAAGCTTTTGGGTACCATTGAAGAACTCTACTTTTCTGATTGTACCATCAGGATCATAGGCTGAGGCTTCAATTGTTATTGTTGCTGGTGCAACAAACGAGGTGCTCTTTGCTGGTGATGAGATTGAGACTATAGGCTTTTGATTTATGGAGGCTACATTATTTGTGACATTCTGAGCCGAGAGAGATGCTGCCTGTGCTCCCTGGGATGTTTGCAGAGGGTTAGATGCCGGCCTGGTGTAAGCGACTGTTACCTGGTCGCCGTAACTTACCGGGCTTGCCAGGGTCAGGGTCACGGTAGTACCTGAGACTGTGACAGTGTTTACTGTTCTTGCTGTAGAGTTTACTTTGACGGTGAAAGCAGAAGTTGCGGGAATGATGTTAGCCAGTGACAGGCTATAGGTCATCAGCAGCCTTGAAGGATTAGCATTTTCGACAACCGAACTGACATATGCAGGCAGTGTTGCAGCTACGTTGTTAGTTACGTTCTGAGCCGAGAGAGATGCTGCCTGTGCTCCCTGGGATGTTTGCAGAGGGTTAG
>CALBTS010000280.1 GCA_937968035.1 uncultured Methanomethylovorans sp. | reverse complement strand
CCACCGAGATCTACACTCTTTCCCTACACGACGCTCTTCCGATCTATCTTAGGAGAATGTTCAACCTTAAACTTTAGTCTGCCTGCAATGGCACCTGACAGAAAACCACCAACAATTACACCGAGCATCTGGAAAACAAGCCATGATTTCATTGGATTGCCACTATGCGATTCAGCATATTCAGCCATAAAAGGCATGGACCCGATAGCATCCTTATTAACAGTCCCGATGGTTGTTGCCACTACGCTTTTTATGGCACCACTGGCACCCAATCCCCTTCCCGCGACAAAATTTGCAGCCAGCAGGACCAGTCCCAGAAGTACACCGCCAAGATATGGATTGAGATATTTCCTGCTTTTATCTTTATTTGTGTTATTGCTCATATATTATATATTTTATTGTTTTCAATAAAGCCAGCGGCTTACCTGACCGGCAAAGACAAAGATAAAGCGGAAGACAAAACTGCCTGTCAGCACAAGGATACCAGGTATTACTGCAGGAATGTGTCTGCCGCGTAGTTCCATCAGGTCGAGAACGCCGGGAATGATTATACCAAGTATGACCACAAATATCCAGAAAACCATCGTATAGGGTCCGCCAAGAAATAGCTGTGCTGCTTCAATCTGGACCTGTGTACTCGCCATGAATCCCATGAACATGTGCACGATGAGGAATAGTTCCGCACCAAGTATTATAAGGTCTATCCTGGTGAACAGCAGCCTTTCTTTTTTATCCTTTGATGAAAGTACAATTGCTGCAGCTCCTGCAGAAAGTCCTGACGCAAGGAACAGCGGGCCGAGCACCGAGGTGTTCCATAGAGGGCGGGCATTGAAAGCAGAGAGTAATATCCCGGTATAAACACCGGTTATTATAGCAAATAAAAGCATCACCCATGCAAGCTGTTTCTTGTATCTGTTAAAGAAACTTTCGAGTTCTTTCAGCCATTTAAATTTCCAGTCCCAGTCAGGGAATAACTCCCTGATGTGAAGAGCACACCAGACAAAGGCTGAAACAGTTATAACGAGCAGGGTCCAGGCTCCCCACGACATTGGTGATTCAATCCTGATGGTGGTATAAAGTTGCCAGAAATATGCTTTATGGTTCAGGTCGATAAAAAGGCATGCCAGACCGATGACCAGTGCAAATGGGGCAATAAAAGGCGCTTTCCGCACTGCAGTACGGTATTCATCCTCTTTACCCAACAGGTAGTAGAGGGCAGCAAAAAACAGAACCCCGGCTGCCAGTCCACCCAGGAAAAGATATAGTGGGATAGGCCAGTGCCAGATATGTAGTTGTGGATCGACCAACATGTTCTCCCTTCCGCTGATAATTAGTTCTTCTTTCATTTGATTCTCAGATTAGGAAGTATAACTGGGGTAAGGTTCCTGCCTCAGGAATGAGGGCTTTATGCTTACGTTTTTTCAGCACCACGCTTACATCGCTGTTCGGATCGTCGAGATCGCCGAAATACATGCATTTAGTCGGGCATACCGAAACACAGGAAGGTTTCATCCCCTGTTTTACGCGGTGGATACAGAAGGTACATTTATCTACATATCCTTTCGGATGAGGGAAACGTGCATCATACGGGCAGGATGCGATACATGCACCACATCCGATACATTTGTTGGGTTTGACCATTACAATACCACCCTCAACAATATGACTTGCTCCCGTCGGGCAGCATCTTACACAGGGGGCATTTGCACAGTGGTTGCATCGTTCAGATCTGAGCTCGATCTCGAGCTGGGGATATGTGCCGTCAATCACTTCCACAACCCAGTCCCGGCAGAATCCTATCGGTACATTATTTTCTGTCTGACATGCAACAACGCAATCGCTGCAGCCCACGCACTTTTTAGTATCAACAGCCATTGCGTATCTCATGATCTCACCTCCCCTGATTTAAGATCAGTAATGAAAGTAACAAAATTCCCCCTCATGCCAGTACCTCCCATTATCGGGTCCACCAGAACCCTGGTAATAAGGTTGGTATCACTGGCGCCCTTGCCGTAACACCGTCTCAGTTTTTTCTGGTCATGACCAAAGCCATGAACCATATAAACGGAATCCCAGCGGATACGTTCCGTTACTCTCACCTTTATCGGGAATTCGGATCTTTTGCCATCCTGGTTTTGGAGGTAAATATATTGTCCGGTTCTTAATCCCCATTCTTTAGCTACTCTCGGGTTTACCCATACGCTGTTCTCATCCATCAGGTCTGTCAGGTTCGGATTATTGGCAGTCCGGCTGAAAGTGTGCATTGGAGCACGCCCGTAATTGAGTCTGTAGTAACCTTGCGGCGGCTCTTCATGCGGAGTGTATTTTGGCATCGGATCAAATCCGGCTTCCTCAATGGAGAGCGAGTATAGCTCTATTTTACCGGTAGCTGTATAAAACTCGACATCTTCGCCGGGGGCAAAATAGAGGTCGTCATAAGGACGATCAAAGGTCCTGACACCGGTCCTCTTCATTTCTTCGAGACTGCTTCCCACCTGCTTAAGTTGCCAGTCGAGCTGATCTTCTATTTTTTCAAAGGGGAAATATTCTATTACACCAAGTCTTTTCGCAAGCTCTCTTGCCATCCAGTATGCAGGTTTAGTATTGTATGAGGGTTCTGCTGCAGGTGCCCTGAGGGCTATCTGGGGTTTCCGGTGAGGTCCTGTTCTGAGGTCATCATATCTCTCGAGGTATGTGCATTCGGGAAGTACCACGTCGGCCCAGCCGGTTATTTCCATTGGCATGGTGTCAATCACCACCAGAAGCTGAAGAGCCTGAATAGCTTTCAGGGTGTTTTCCTGGTTTGGCAGTGTTTCTATAAGGTTTGTACCATTAACGATCCATCCCTGGAACTGACAGTGCCTGCTGGGATCAGGGACCGTGGCATCACACACACCGTTAGCCAGTACGGTATCAGCCAGCTTGTACATATCTGGGAATTCATTACTCCACGATCTTTTAGGGACAGGATAGGGGGGATGGACATGTTCCGGAAGTTCGAAACTCTCCGGCTGGTAGAATCCACCCCTGCGGCCCCAGGAGCCAAGCAACGCATTGAGGATGGCAACTGCACGCATACGCTGGGTGTCATCACCATACCATGTAACATGTCGTCCGGGATGAACAATCACAGCAGGAGAGGCATTAGCCATCTCACGCGCAGTCTGACGGATTATGGTTGGATCAATTGTTGTGATACCATAAGCCCATTCGGGTGTCATGTTTTTCACATGATCCCTGAGATATTCAAATCCATAGGTATATTTAGATCGGAAGAGCGTCGTGTAGGGAAAGAGTGTAGATGTAGGTGGTGGACGG
>CALBTS010000279.1 GCA_937968035.1 uncultured Methanomethylovorans sp. | reverse complement strand
GTTTTTATTATACCATAGAACCAACAAAATGGCGAATACTATTCAAATTATTTATGGTTGATTTCTGAAGATAACGTGCTAATGTAAAAATTAATGACTATTGATTATTGGCAGATCTGTATAATAGCATTGCTATTACATTCAATATTAAACCAAAATACTAAATCTTCCCCGACAAATTTGGATGTTGGTGGATTTCCATTAACGCATACCTCTCTGGCTCTTATTGCCATTGCCAATCCATGAATAGGAACGTCATTATTATTATTAACAATTATTTTCCCATCCTGGAGATATTCAAATGATACTTTTTCAAGACAAATCCAATAATCCATTAATTCACGAATAGTAGTGATAAACAAGTCTCCTTCGTCTCTAAACTCAGACATAGTTTGTAAAATCTGGTTAAAATAAGGATCTATGACCAGTTTGCCATCAACTTCATTAATGACATCATTCCCGGAACGTATTCTTGGGAAATATCCATGGTTTATAAAGACTCCCCAATCCTTAATTAATCTTTTAATCCGCTCACGTTCTATTATTACATTATCTTCTGAAAGATTTCCATATTCTTTGGAAAAAGTTGTCACCCAAGAGTAAAACTGCTCTGTGCGGGTTGGATGTTGATAATAAAGCGGGTTGGGGTAACTACTACCTTTCCTTGCAAAGAAAGAATTCATCTCATACATCCCATCATGTTTCCTTCTTCTTAGCAGCTCGATGCCAGATAAAACCAGACCCATCTCTTTCAATTCATTGGGCGAAAGATATACCCTCCATCCTCTTAAAGATGCATTGATTTTTTTCAGGTGTAGTTCAACTGCTGTATTCCAAAAATAGAGTGTATTATACTTTTGCCAAAGGTCCGCCACATAAAAATCTGATCCTGAATTAAATCCATCGCAGACAAATGATTCCCTGTTTTCTTTTCCTGAATAACAACCATGATCTATCCAGGTGACTGTATTGTACCTTTCTTTCATGAACTTAATGGAATTCTCCAGAATAGCCCGATTTGAATTTAAGAAGTCAGGAGTATGCAAACAGATATCATATAAATCAGTTGAATCTAGCTGGTCTAAAAAGTCTATAAACTCGGAACCCTCATTCGGATCAAGTATTGATATATTGATTGAGTCACCTGGATTAGAGTAGAATACACTCTTGGTTACTGGTATTTTGTTGCCCACAAAACCGCCAACAGCTTGACTTGCTTCCGTTATACTCTCAGAGCCGAAGTAAACGGCTCTTTGAGTTCTGATATCAGCCTCATCAGCATGTTCTGTAAAAACATAGGCAGAGATAAAACCGTAAGGCATAAGCATTAGTCTTGGAATTGTTTCGGGAATTTCTCCAA
>CALBTS010000278.1 GCA_937968035.1 uncultured Methanomethylovorans sp. | reverse complement strand
TCGTATTCGGTGACTGGAGTTCAGACGTGTGCTCTTCCGATCTGGGATGGAGAAGGTCTAAAACGCTGGAGCATCAGTCCGACCGATTTGGAGCATAAACGGACGTTGCTGGAAATGCTGCATAACGATTTAATGATACCACGTGAAGGGATTCTCTTTGTTGGAGATGGAGACAATGATCAGCATATTGCGGCATACTGCAACTCAATTGCCTTTAACCCAACCGGTACTAAGTTGCACAATCACTGCTCTGTTGTCATCAAACAAGAGCCCGGTAAAGAGGATCTCTCAGCAATTCTTGATTATATTAACTGGTAAGAGGGGGGTAGGATTATGTCTGTAGAGGTTTTTATACGGATGGAGGTTGACATCAACCAACTGCCACAACTTCTTAACCAGTTGAAAGGCCAGCTGGCAAGCCTTCCCCATCAGATTGAGATCATCGGCGATGGTCAGGCATCGGGTGATGGTGAACAGGGAAAAAGTTACACCAAACCGGCAGTTGGGGAAAAATTGCCTATCCAGCTCTTTCCAGAGGATGAGAGCCAGTTTAAGCGGGAACTGCTGCGGACCCGTCGGGCAAAAATTGCCACTTTTTACGTTAACGGCACAGTTACTAAAAAGACGTGGATCGCCAACAGTTTTACTGAGACATCAGGGATTATGGCAAACTTGCGTAGCCGACCTGAGTTCAGGTGCGGTGCCTGGCAACAGCGGGGTATTGAGAGGGTTGAGGTGAGCATTCTCAAGGGAGGGAAGAGCAATGGATGAGCGTGACAGGCTGCTTGCACGTGACATGGTTGGCCGATATAGGCTCGGCTATGAAAATCTGGCTCTCTACTTGGCAGGTGTACTTTTTGAAAAGTTGATTGACTCTAAACTTGTAATTCAGGATAGAGCTTGGAGAGGTAGGCTTAACGAAATAAACCTTGCCGAAAAGATCAAGCAACTGTCCCCCGCAATACTCCAAGAAGACAGTCTCTATAAGCGTAACGATGTTTTTACGTGGTACATGGATATAGGACAGAAACCAGCTCTAAGAAAACCATTATCCTTGCTTTACGGCACACGGGATGTTGAGGATGTGCGTAAGCGTCTACAAAATTTCAGGTGGTTAAGAAATTTTGTTATGCACGGCAAGCTTGAATCCCTAAGAGACGATCACGACAACAAAAAAGAAGATATGATTAACTACGTCTGGGCTGAGTTAGTGCCAGATTCCTTTACTATGGCCTATCGTCATTGGGACAAGGCAAAAGGGATAATCGGTTCTATGAAAGAACACTCTGCGGATTATATGGTAAGGGCCATTGATGAAATCGATATTTTGCCGAAAGACCGTGCTGTCATATATTCATCCCAGGTACCTCTGGAATTAGTCGAGTCTGATTTTGAAAATCTCTACATCTTGAGAAGCAAGTTGGTACCATTCAAAAACTTTCTTGCTGATTGGCTGAAAAAGAAAGCCCCGTTTCTTATTACCGATATTCTCACCACCATTGATACAACAAGTGCGTATATCTGGTTGCCGCTAACCCGTGAAGATCCTGAAACCAGAAAAGGAATCCTTTCTTGCTCAGTATCCATCTTGGCAACCCCATTAGATTTTAGAATCTACCTAGATTTCGGTGGCCAAGCATATCTGCAGCGCGAAGTATATTATGACTTTATAGACAATAGCCCTGAATATCAGCAGGTTATTGGCCGGATTAACAATGATGGTGGTCTGGAGGTGTTTGACATTGACTGGTACTGCCACATAACCGGGAGACAGAAAGTATCTGAATGGTTGCTTGACCGAAAAGCAGCAACAGAAGCTGCACGTACAAAGCTGGGGACATTCAGCAAAGATGATGGAGAGCCTTTAACCTGGAATAGAAGCTTGCATGGCTACATTCTTGCCAAACAACCCCTTTCATTTTCAGTAATTGAAGAAAAAATTGAAAACATTATCGCTCTATACAGGGTATTTCAGACGTTTGCCGCCCAAAAAGGACTAAAAATATGAAGAACAATCAGGATACCTACCAGTCATTACTTCATGATGCCCACAAAGCCAAAGAAAACGCCTATTGCCAGTATTCAGGCTTCCAGGTTGGAGCTGCCATACTGGCTAAAGATGGCACTGTCATAACCGGGTGCAATGTGGAAAATGCCTCATACGGCCTAACTATGTGTGCAGAACGGACAGCAATCTTCAAGGCAGTATCAATGGGCTACAAGCCGGGTGACTTTGAAGCCATTGCCATTGCAGCAAGCGGCCCTAATTTTTCTCCCTGCGGTGCTTGTCGTGAAGTGATTAACGAATTTGGTGACGATATGACTGTTATCTTTGAGTTTGGTGGGGAGACAGTTGTAACAAGTCTGGCGGCTCTGTTGCCCTATAACTTCAAATTGTGACAGGATGAAGTGAATCGTGAAACGGATGCCAAAGATACGGATACCGGTTGCCCCGCCGGGCAAGGTTATGAAATCTGTAAAAGATTACGATCGGAAGATGCAATCTGTGGTTATTGACTGTGAACTTAATGGATACAGGGAGAGAGAAGATGATTACCTATATCTGCACTGCAGGGACATCAATTATAACCATCAACAAGCTTGATTTAGCACATTTTGCAAAATGGAAGCTATCGGAGTGGGATTCACGACTTCAGGACATAGCAGAGGCAGAACACTTTGCCCTACAGAATATCAAGGAAAAGACAGATTCTGATCTTCCGCGAGTTTCTGCTGAACTGAATAGCTTAATCAAAATGGGTTTGCAGCCATCTGACCGAGTGATTTTGATTTCCACTGAAACTGTTGAAGGAAAGTTGTGTGCCGAACTAGTACGAAAAGTTCTAATTGAAAAGCGGCTGTGCCACGATGTTACGGTTCAGGTGATTAAAGGTTTGCAGGCTCAAGACGGCAGACTATTCCAGCAGGTCGGCCTGAAAGAGTTGATCAGCTTCATAGCTCAGTTTGAGCATGAAAATGTGGTCTTTAACCCAACTGGTGGTTTTAAGAGCGTAGTTCCTTATCTTACCCTTGCCGGAATGTTGTTCAAGAAGCCGGTGAAGTACATCCATGAATTTTCAGACGATGTGATGTCATTGGCTAACATTCCAATCACATATGACGAAGAAGCAATTTTTGAAGTTGAAGGTAAGTTGCAGCAAATCGACGGCAATACCTTTATTGGGAAACAAGAGTGGCAACGAGGTATCGCATTCAATGATTCACGTTTTGAAACGCTTGTTGAAGAAAGTGACGGCAAGATTACCATGAGTGGTATCGGGCTACTCTTATGGGAAAAGTTTAAGGCCGATTTTCCGAAAGAGTTGAGAGACGAAGTTAAGTTGCTTGATGGCAAACGGAAGCTGCCTGATTTTTTCGGAGTTGCCCAATGTCACTTCCAGCAATTAGAGCTTTCTGATGGTGTACTACAAACTTTGAAAGAACGTTCAATTGATCCACGGGTAATAAAGTGCCTGCACTCAATTGACCATCAACAGACAACACCTGGAATGCGGTGGCATACGTTTGAAGGTGGTGAAAATCTATGGTATGCCCGCTTTTCAGGCAAGGGGCGTATTTATGTCCAGATGCGATCTGGACTTCGTCCACTGGTAACGGCAATCGATTACGACAAAAAGCTACAATAGGGTTTGGCAACAGACAGGCATAAGGTGGCATCAATGTTCTCCCACAACAATAACGACATCGGCCCTTTTCCCAAGAGCGTATTTCCTGAAAGCGTGTTCCCCCGGCGTATCTTCCGCTGGATGGGGGATGATGAGGGCTCAGAGGTACAGCAAACATCTTTAACAGGCTGTTGAAAATTGCCTCGATTTGAGGCCATTTCAACCAGCTGGTTGA
>CALBTS010000277.1 GCA_937968035.1 uncultured Methanomethylovorans sp. | reverse complement strand
TTTCTGGCAAAGCCGAAATTATTGACTCCAATGCTATTAAAAGAACAAAACAGGCAAACAGAGACCTCTGCTTTTTGGAGTGTAGAAACGATTTGGACATTGTCCACTTGAATGACTCTGTAGTAGTTCACTATGAATCTATTTTTATGACCATCCAAGTGGGAAAAACATTCACACTAACTACAGGGATCAGATCTGCAAACTGGCATGTTACAATGGACTGCAATTACAAATGCAGATTCTGTTTCTACAAGAATATGACCGGGAAATTCAAGGATATCGAAAAAGCCAGACATATACTTGAAACATTAAAGGCCAAAGGAATTGAAAAGATTAACTTCACTGGTGGCGAACCCCTGTTATACAGAAATCTGGACTATCTTTTGAAGATGGCAAAGGATATGGGATTTATCGTAAGCATTGTAACAAATGGAGCTTTGCTTAACGAGGAAAGGATTAAAGAAATGAGCAAATATGTAGATTGGATAGGCATCTCCATAGATTCAGCTGATGAAGAAATAGAACAGAAACTTGGTAGAGGATATGGAGATCATGTCGCACATGTCCGCATGATTTGTGATCTTGTTCACAAGTACGGTATGAAACTAAAGATTAACACCACGGTCACTAAACTGAATTATTCCGAAGATATGAAACCATTCATTTCCTCACTGCACCCGGACAGATGGAAATCATTCCAGGTATTGTACATGAAAGATCAGAATGATGATGCTCTGGATCTCTTTATTACCCTGGAAGAGTTTGAGAAGTTCAAGAGCATAAACGGAGTACTGACATTTGATAATGGTACAGCCCCTATATTCGAATCAACTAATGATATGCTGGACTCTTATTTCATAATCGGGTCGGATGGGAACATTCTCCAAAGCAATGGTAATCAGCGTTCTTCAATCCCTTTTGAATCATTGGAGCAGATGGCTCTTACGGATTTGGTTGATCCAGATAAGTACCAGGAGAGGGGAGGGAATTATGATTGGGATTGAACCGATTCTTTTCTTTTTGGAATATATTCCTAAACTTTTGATTCTGAATGAAGCATTATTTCTTATGCTTTTGAAAATGACCACCAAAATCGTGCTATAAAGAGCAAGTATCATGAATACCAAATCGCTGACTCAAATAGTAGATAAACAGATACAAAAAACAATAGAATCAGTCAAAAGAATTAACTTGCGTTTATTCTTAGCATTGCTTTTGACTGGATTGCTACCAACAATATACAATACTGTCCGTATATTCTTCCTGGGGAATCTCCCGAACGAGTGGGGAATCAACATCGCCTCACAACTCATGTGGGTTAATCTTCTCTATGAGATATTACAGGAATCTCTTATCCTGCCATTATATTTCATGCTTGGTAAGGCAATATCAAATACTAAAGAATTCACCAATCGTCTAAAGGGTAGTATGATGATGGTATTTTCCATATATGTCACACTTTCTTTATTAATATCTATATTCGCCGAACCGATGGTTGTAGCGATGGCACAAAATCACATGCTAGTAAATGCTACAGTATCATACATACGTTTGGAGACGATAGCATACATATTCCTGACAATGTGGAAATTTATACTGCTCATACTTCTTTTGATTGGAAGAGATAGGCTGATATATATCGTGCTCATGGTGCAGATGATTCTTACAATATTATTAGATACATTATTCATCTCTGAATTTAGTTTTTCGTTGAAACTTGGTGTGAATGGTATTGCAATAACCAACATTATCGTAAACATCGTCCTATTAGCTATTTTTTTGATCTTACTCAAAAAGGAACAGAATATCGATATATTCCAAAAGGGTAAATTGAATTTTAACTGGATTAAACAATGGGCTGTAATTGCAGGTTATTCTGGTCTTGAGACTTTGGTACGGAATCTAGCATTTATGTACATGGTAGTGAGAATGGTAAACATCGTCAGCGAGCCAGGAACGTTCTGGGTTACTAATAGTTTTATCTGGGGATGGTTACTATTGCCAGTACTGCAACTGGGTGAATTGATTAAAAGTGATTGTTCTAAGGGTGAAGAAAACATAACCAAGAATTTAAGAGGGTATGTAGGAGTCACGACAATAATCGTTGTAATATGGTTGGTGACGATACCATTGTGGGAACCGTTCATTAAGAATGTGCTGAACATGAGCAACTATGATGTGATATTCCACTTGGTGATGATATCATTACCATTCTACATCACATTTGCATATAACAACCTTATAGATTCAATATTTTATGGGATTGGGAGAACGGAATACATGTTGTTCCAATCTGTTTTAGTGAACGCCACATTCTACGGTGCACTTTTCATTCTTTTTCAAATGGGCATCTATAATCCCACTTTAGAACTGATCACATTGATGTTCGCGACAGGAATTGCAGTAGATTCGTTGCTCACTTTTGCTATGTACTGGTACTTATCAAAGAAAGGTAAGATAGTCCACAAATATGAACTGGTTGTTCCAGCGGCTACAAATTAATATATAAAGTCATCAAAGAATTCAATTTAGGGATTGATTTCCTCTTTTTTGAGAAGTTCAAGTATCTCGCCTCATTAGAATCGTTTTTAACAGAGCCTGTGGCATCTGAGGAGAAAAAGA
>CALBTS010000276.1 GCA_937968035.1 uncultured Methanomethylovorans sp. | reverse complement strand
AAATGGGAATGGACGGATCCGGATGACACGGACTTCAGTCATGTGATGATATATATTGATTCAGTGTTCGTAACGAACACGACGCATAACTTCTATAACCGCACAGGTCTGGACCACGGAACAGAATATGACATAGGGATCAGGACCGTAGACGATAGCGGCAACATTAATTCTACATGGGTCAACGATTCGGCAACAACTGCCACACCGGCAGATACAACGCCACCGGCATCAGTAACAAATCTGAGGGAAACAGGGACAGGAACACAATGGATTAAATGGGAATGGACGGATCCGGATGACGCGGACTTCAGTCACGTAATGGTTTACCTCAACTCAGTATTTATCACAAATACATCTCAAAGTTTTTATAACGCAACTGGTCTGACAGAAGGAACAACATATACCATAAGCATCAGAACAGTGGACACTAACGGTAACATCGGTCCATCATCGATGAGCGATCTGGCTATTACAGCAATGCTGCCTGAGATTACCAGTTTTTCTGGAACTAATATCACTAAAACTTCGATCACTCTGATATGGGAAGCTTCCGGGAACACTAATAGGGTGCAGATAACTCGCAATGGTGCGGCTATTGCTAATGTGAGTGGCCCATCCTCCTACATAGACAGCGGTCTAAGCAGTGGTACGACCTATACCTATACCCTGATCCCATATAATGAAGATGGACTGGCAGGTAATTCAGTAAGCGATAGCTTTACAACCATATCCAGCAGCAGTGGTGGCGGAGGAAGTAGCAGAAGCAGCAGTGGAGGAGGCGGGGGAGCAGCCTCTGTTGAGGACTTCTCAAACCTTGCATTGAAAGAAATTGACAGCAAATACCTAAGAATGAATGCCAATGTGGTATATGAATTCACAGCCGAGAACAATCCAATACGATCCATCAGCTTATATTCACTTAAGAATTCCGGAGAGATCACATCCACTATAGAAGTGCTAAACAGCCGCTCAAAGCTGGTCGATACCACCCCTGAAAAGCTCATCTATAAATATATCAATATCTGGGTAGGTAAGGCTGGCTTTGCCACAACGAGCAATATAAGAAATGCTGTTATAAAATTTAAGGTAAGTACTTCGTGGATCAGACAGATGGATGTCAGTCCCGAAAATATAAGGCTGCTGAGATATAATGGAACATCATGGGAAGTATTGCCCACTTATGTGGAAAGCAATGACACGGAATATATAACATTCAGATCTCAGACACCCGGTTTTTCACCTTTTGCAATCACTGCTGAAAAAGCAATAGCTTCACCAGTAACCGATGAAAAGGCAGTTATTACACCAGTAACCGGTGATACAGATATCGTTCAAACAGAACAGAATACGGGAAATGCAGATGATGAACAGATACAAACAGAGAGCTCCAATACGGTATGGATATTTTTCCTGGCCATCCTCCTGATAGGAGTGTATGCAGTGGGATCTGAATATATCAAAAAGGAGGATAATTGATTATATCTGAACCGTTTAAAAGGATACATAAAGTATACTCGTCATATCAAGAAAAAAAACGATAATCGATCTGTGTCGAAAAAATAATTGGATTGACCCTCTCGCGAGGACAAACAATCCAATTTACCCTTTTGATGTTATTTTCAGAATGGATAGGTTGCCTGGACTGGCAACCCCATCAGACGGGACTAGTTCCCCATCCTTTAACAGAAGTACTGTTTCCTGATTGATCCTGAGTTCCCTGAGCACATCCTCGTATTTAGTTCCGCTAAGAAATGCCATGGTTTTTGGCGGTTCTTCTGACGGTTCCACAGATATACGAAGAGATACCGTAGAAGAGATGTGCTCACTCCTCGAAATCTTCACCGCCTGGAAATTCTACCAGCTCTTCTTTGAGCTCTGAGAGGTTATCTTGTATTAGCTTGGATTCCAATTCCTCATTTTTCTTTTCGCCCTTTCTTTCGTTATTTCGCTTTAGGAATTTTGACATACAATGCCACCTCAATTTACATCTGCTACTATCACTATTAACCTTTTCGCAATGAATACTTTATTATATGCTGGACGGCACATAGGGAATTATAGATGAAAAGATCAAACAGTAAAATATAATAACTACATAAGCATACGCCTGAAAGCATACGAAAAAGGAGTATGCGCGAAACTGTGGCTGACATCAACTATAATGTAGGGAAAATATGACGGGGATTACAGATGAAAATGCGGCAACAGACCTCTTTGATCTGATAGACGGTCATTCTGTACTTTTCGCATATAGCAGTCAGACCAGGATGTCCGAACTGGCATACTGCATCATTTCATCCCTTCTGGAAACTACTGGTGTACCAATGTCTATGATCTTGTTTACGGAAAAAGGTCATGAAGCATGGGAAGAATTCAGATGCAACCAGAATTGGAATACAGGACTGGCACCAACATATGACACCTCTCTCAAATATTCTGTAGGTGGTGTCACTTGCACAGACATGACAGAATTATTGATGGACATTGAATCTGAAATAGAAGCAAGGCAGTTAACATTCCTTGAAGATCTGGCATTTCTACGATGGCGCCATAATAAGATCCCTTTTATGCGTTTTCTTGACTTGCTTTCCTCCCGCGTGAGGGATAAGCAAGGAACAATGATATGCACCGTCGCCCTTAATATGTTCGACACAGAAACGGAGAAACTTCTGCATACTGTATTTGACACCGTTCTTTTTGTAACAGAAGATGCTATCCAATTAGGACCAAAAAAGAGTAAGGAAGATATACAGTATAGTCTGAAGAACGGCAGACTTATTTTAAAGCCTGCTGTAAGCACCGATCTGAAAAAGATAAAGGAAATATTCAGTCTTAGCACAGAGGAGAAAAAAGAATTGGACAAGATCGTCCATGAACATATTGAAGAATTTAGAAGATCATAGCATCAAGGTACCAACAACCTCGTTGCAATGGTACGCAGCTGTTGGCAATAATCACAATCCTTTTCCTCTACTACCACCAGTTTCCTTGACCAGGTACGTGCAACTGTATCGTCAAAGGTAAGTGAACCGAGAAGTGAAGTCCCCAGTTTTTTGCTGAACTCTGCCACTATTCCATTGATCTCATCTGATTTATCTCTGGGGGTCCTGTTAAAAAGCAGGTTAGCTTTAGTACCGAGCTTTGAAGACATATTGGACAGAATATAAGTCCCTCTTATGTCCTGTATATCTATGGTAGAAACAATAGTGGCCCTGTCAGCTATATTCATAGTGAGCAAGCTGGATTTGTTAATACCGGGGCTGCAATCAAACAGGACATGGTCCACCTGTAACTGCCTCTTCAGAAACTTAATGATCTCAAGCATTTTATCTTTAGCCTCGCCTGGAGAATTGAACATTGAAGTTATATCCTCCTCGCAGGCTTTGGACGGAATAATATATAGGTCCATGTTTTTATAAGGTTTGTATATTATCTCAGATATCTTGCATTCATCCCGCAGAAAATCCACCAGTGTAGCTGAGAAATGAACATCAAAGAGAGAATGCAGACCCGGACCGTTCACGTCTGTATCAATGATACATATCTTCTGCCCTTGTTGAGCAAGATGGACACCCAGATTGCTCACAAAGGTTGTTTTTCCTGTACCGCCTTTATATGAATGGAAGCTCAACAGCATTTTTTCACCCCAGGAGCTGATCTAGCTTGCTCTCGATCTCTTCTACTGCTGAGATACATTCATGCCTCTCTCCATCTAATTTCTTTTTCAATGAATAGAAGATCTTCTTACC
>CALBTS010000275.1 GCA_937968035.1 uncultured Methanomethylovorans sp. | reverse complement strand
ATTCCTTGTGGTTTGCTGATCTGAATACGTTTTTTTTTTTTAATGATACGGCGATAACCGAGATCTACACTCTTTCCCTACACGACGCTCTTCCGATCTCGCCGATGAATTACCTGAGTTTATAAAAGAGATAAATATGGGTAATAATCTTGGAATAGATGTGGATTTTGTGATTAGGTCTCTTTTTACAGTCTCGGATTTGGGGTCAAAGTTTGATGTTGATTTACTTCGTAAATATTCAAATGTTGAAAAAGTAAAAGATAACTATCAGCGCACATGCAATGCAATAAGGTCTCTTGTAGATTTTATGCAAGAAGATTGTAATATTTTAAACAATAACATAATTGGAGGTTATCTAAATTTGATACCAATTGTTTATTATTTAGCAAATACACCTGACAATTTGGTTCCTAATAGTGAATTAAATAGATTAAAAAAAGCTCTTTACGTTTTTGGTTACACAAGACCATTTAGTAGGTATGCAGATAGTCGGATTGGCAAATTCATTCGTCAAGAATTAAAACCATTAGTAGATAAAAAGGATTCTGTTTTTCCTTTAGAAAATTCAATTTGGTGGGTCAATTATTGGGAAGGATATAATTCTTTTGATACCAAGTTGCTTCAAAAGAATAAATTATTAACATTACACTTGCTTCAAGGCAAAACAGGGGCAAAAATTAAATATGAGCGTAATGCCCCTGAAATAGACCATATTTTCCCGCAGTCAGTCTTAAATGAAAAAGGTTATGATTATGGAATCATTAACTCCTATGGTAATTTCTGGATACTTGCTAAAACCAAAAATCAAAACAAATCAAACAAGCATCCGAAAGACTATTTCATCGACGTTGAAGATTCTATCTTAGAGAAAGCGATAATTGACAGAAATATGTTTGATTACGAACAGTTTATGACTTTTGTGCGAGAACGAGAAGAAAAAATACTTGAGAGAATAAAAAAATCTATCGGTGTAAAGGATTCAGAATTAGATTATTCAGTATTGTTTAAAAATGATGAAGAATAAGAAAACGTGTGGCAATAAATAGGAATATGAGCGGTCTGCAAGACCCAGCGATTATTCTAGGTTGAACTACATCCCTTTTAAGGCTATGCACTTACCGGCAGTTTTCGTTAGGTTTCAGGGGAAAGTTGAGCTATCAGGATAATGATGTTTCTGAATTTTGGGATTATAATGTTACGCTGTTCTTCAGGAATGGTGCTATAAATGAATGTTCTTAACTCTTTTTAGTGGCTTTACTGCATAATTCACCCTATCCGCTCACAACAGGCGGCACTTCGTGAAGGTATTAATCAATTGCAGGGGGTGGGCTGAACCAACCGGGTGAGCGTATTCTTGGCAACACTTTTACCCGTACCATCCTGCCTGTTTTACATACCGGACAGTTGCACGGATTAATACCTGTGAGCCGTTCGATCCGTTGCAGTTTAGTTTCCGGAGGTTGCTTTCTGTTAATTATCGCTTCAACATCCGGCTTTTTCTCAGGCACAAACTGCAGTTCGAGGTTTCGTTTAGTGGTGTGATTATAAATACCAAACCTTCGGATTTTAACAAAGCGTTTTGGTAGGATGTGCATGGTAAAACGTCTCAGGAATTCAATTCCATCGAGGGTTACCGGTTTTTTAACAGCCCTGTCTCGATAATCTTTGGTAATAAAAGTTACATCTGTTTTGGTAATATTCAGAATACGCTGATTTGTAATGGCCACCCGGTGCGTGTATTGACCCAGGTATTTTACTACATGATCAGCTCCAGCCAGCGACGGTTCGCTATGCACAACCCATCTGGTTTTATAGGCTTGCTGTATAGCTGTGTTGAACAACGACAGCTTGTTTTGCTTACGCAGCGAACGTTTGAGACTGTCAAGTAGCTTTCCTTTAAAAGCATCACTCAGCTGATGAACCGGATAAAGGTATTGTCCTGAGTGGCCAATATTTACCCACCGACCATCGGGAGAATACCCTGCTGCGGGCACAATACAATGAATATGCGGGTGCAAAGAAAGGTTCTGCCCCCATGAGTGCAGTACACATACTGCACCGGTTTCAACTCCATAATGAGAGTATCCGAACGAGCGCAGGGTTTGCCAAACAGCAGCAAAAAGCAGATCGTAATACATCCGTTGATTATGCAGACAAACTGCATTCAACTCATGTGGAACAGTAAACACAATGTGAAAATGCTTTATAGGAAGCGTGTTTTGTATCAGGTCATCAATCCAGAATGCTTGTTTTACTGCCTGGCATTTAGGGCAGTGTCTGTCGCCGCAACTATTGTAGCTATAGCGCATAGTGCCACAACTGTCGCACACTTCTTCGTGTCCGCCAAGTGCGGCAGTACGACAGTGCGATATTTTGCCCAGTACCCTTAGCTGAATCGGGGTAATTGTTGTTTTGGCAAGCAGTCCGGATTTGAATGAATTGACAACATCTGCCAACTCAAACCTTGTTTGCATTTCCTTTGTAGTTATAGAGTCTGTCAAGAGGGCTGTGAGCCTTAATCAAGGGGCATTGTGCCACATGAAGATAAATCATAGTAGTGGTAATGTCGGCATGCCCCAGCAACTCTTTCACGGTGACAATATTGAGCCCCTGTTCCAACAGGTGAGTAGCATAGGAGTGTCGCAACGAATGAAGGTTAACCTCTTTGGCAATGTTAGTCTTTTTAAGGTTTTCGCGCATAACCCACGAAAGGCCCTTGACACTGTAGCGTCCATCAGCCTCTTTTCCATTAAACAACCAGATGTGCGGGTTTTCGGCTTTGAGGTATTTCTGTAGACCTATGGCCATGCTTTGAGCCAAAGGCACAATGCGGTCTTTTTTGTATTTACTTTGTCGAATGTGGATGGTTTTGCGTTCAAAATCAACATCTGAAATTTTCAGGTTGATCACCTCTTGTCCGCGAAGGCCGGCTGAATATATCAATGTCAGAACCACACGATGTTTGAGCAAAGTTGGAGCTGCAAATAACTCTTTAAGTTCCATTTGGTTGAGGATAACCGGTAGTTTGGTATCCTTTTTAAGCGAAGGCAGCGCAATCGCATTTTTGTTCATCCCAAGTAACCGGTAGTAATAACGCAGTCCGTAAACCATGTGTTTAAAGCTGCTGCGCGAGGGAGAGCGAGGATCACGGGCAAGGGCAGAAAGGTATTCATTGATTTCTTCAGGGTCAATTTGCTCCGGAAGTTTTCCAAAGCGAATTACAAACAAAGCAATGCGCCTGATATAATTATTTAATGTACTTTTACTCTGTCCACGCAATGCAACCTGCTGGTCAAGTTTACGGACAACAATTTCAAATTCAGGAACAAGCTCAACAGCCTGTTCTACAATGGTAAAACCCGATTTCTTTCTCATATCAAGAATTATTTTGGTGAATAATTCCTTAATAACGGAAAGGATCGGGTATTGTTAAAAAGCTATCCGCGCATGCGGATTTAGTTCAACA
>CALBTS010000274.1 GCA_937968035.1 uncultured Methanomethylovorans sp. | reverse complement strand
ACGAGTTCGTATTCGGTGACTGGAGTTCAGACGTGTGCTCTTCCGATCTCCCTGTAGTTTCACTTTCTCTATAGATTACTCCCTTCTTTTTTAAAGCATCAATATGTTTTTGAATTGCTGACTGATTAATACCGAGTTTTTCGGATAACTGCTTTCTTGATATTCCAGGATCTGCTTTTATCAATTCAAGAATTTCTATTTGTCTTTCTGTGAATTTTTCTACTTGACCACCTACTTGACCACCTACTTGACCACCTGCTTGACCACCGAGTACAGGAAAACTCATCCTCAGGAAATGATCCGAAAATGTAAAACATTCTTTTCCATAACTTTCAAGTATTCTTGGCACTCCTGATCCAAGTTGTTCGACCATCCCGAGGTCTTTGAATACTCGCATTAATTCTTTGTTCCTGGGTACTGAGAATCCCTCAAAAAATTCTTGCTGAGTCAATCCTTCTGGCAAACCACCTGAAGAAGTTATTTCAATTCTATCAATAAAAATTTCGAATTTTGGAGGCACCTCGCCAGTGTAGTCATTATGGACGAAAGCATTAATGATTGCTTCCCTTAAGGCAATCGGATTCCATAGTCTGATGTTAATTCTTTCTTTCGAGGTAATTTTCGTTGTCGTTGGGTTTTCTAATTCAATCTTATCAAGGACGAGCTTCGCAGCCCTTACAAGACAAGCATATCCATACTCATTATTTTCAGCCAGTTCAACTCTTGTATTTGACTTATATTTTGCGACCTTAATGGAAGTGGAGTTGCTATCTGAAAGGAGGTAAGCGATGTAATTAAATTTTAAGTTGTCTGAAACAAGTTCAAGGTTAGAAGCAAAGTTCTCATTCAGAGTGAACCCTGATTCCTCATAATAAATTCTAAGTTGTTCAAATCGTAAATCTTGTTTACGGCTTATTATTTTTCCAAGCGAATTCCGGGTCCGTTTTGCAAAAAGTTCCTCAATCATTTTTTGTGGCATAGGATCTGAAGCTGTCCCATTTCTTATAAAACAACCCTTTTCAGTCATTCCATATTTTCTCTTGTAATATGGCTTTTCCGGGCCACTTGCTATAAAAACTTTAATTATGTCTTTACCTTCTCTGATCTCAGGTTTAATATCAAACAAACCCATACAGGATGGCTGGATATTATTTCTAATCCTGTCCTTAATTTTTAAGATATTTCTATCCAGATCATTAATACCAATGACTGAACCATATTTGTCTATGCCGAAAAAGACGATTCCTCCTTCATGATAATTGAGAAAAGCAATTACTTCCTTCTCAATATCAAGGTTATCATTAAGTTCTTGTTTATATTCTATCCTGTTTGTTTCTGACATGCGATTCAAAGAATTTACAAAAAAATCTCTTGTACTACCTTTTTTGTAACTGCAATTACATCATCCCTTCCACTTATAATATTAATGGAAATTAAATTTCAGGTCGAATATTTATAGAACACAAATATAAAGAACAAAAGTTATGTTTATTGCCGGAAACTTTATCAATCATCAAGAAAATCAACCACTTCTTTAGTGTCTTTCAACAGTATGAGGTTAGATAGTTGATGGGCCTCCGCTACTAAAAACGACTCCTCATTATTTTTGGTGGGAAGTTTTTCTTTTTTATCTCAAAAAAAGCCGAACCCACTGACCCCCTCTGACCGGTTTTAGGTTCAAAAAAAGTGTAGATAATAACAGATATTTACATCCAGATGGTTATGGTCAATTGACCCCGGTGCAGAGTGGTAAAGTCAACCAGCTGATCCCTGGCGCCTACCTCATAATCAACTTTATAATGTTCTCTTTGAGTTTATTGTATGGCGGGTAGCGAAGACTCAGATCGAGAAGATTTGATTTTCTTATAACTGATCGCATGTTGGAGAATGTCTCGAATGATTTCCTTCCGTGATATCTTCCGATACCGCTGCATCCAACTCCTCCATATGGCAGATACGGCGATGCGATCTGAATGACAGTATCATTTATCCCGGCCGTACCGCTTTGGGTCCTGTTCAGGAATTCGCGTGCCAGCTTTTTATTTTCTGTGAAAATGTATGTAGCGAGAGGTTTTGGATTCATTTCAATAATGCTGTAGACTTCTTCGAACCTGTCAAATTCAATTACCGGCAGCAATGGACCAAATACTTCTTCCTTCATGATCGGATCGTCCGGTTTAATATCCTTTATAACAGTCGGAGAAACAAAACAGTTCTCTTCATC
>CALBTS010000273.1 GCA_937968035.1 uncultured Methanomethylovorans sp. | reverse complement strand
CGACCACCTAGATCTACACTCTTTCCCTACACGACGCTCTTCCGATCTGTTATAAAAGACGGCAAAGTGCTTTCAGCATTCGAAATGTCACCCGGTAGCCAGAAAGTATTTCTGCAGGTAGAAAATAGAGGGTTCTTCACACAAAATGATTCTAGAGTAAAATTTGAGGGCCTTCCTCAAGGCGTAACTGTAAATGTTACTCCTCAAACACAGACAATAAAGGCGCATAATCTAGGGACTTACGGTGCAACATTCACCGTAGATTCAAACGTCCCTTCAGGAACATATCAAATAACAATGGTCGCATATTCACCTAATGGGATCTTTGATAGAATAACATTTGATTTCGTTGTTCCTTAAATTTTATTTTATTTATTTCTTATTTTTGGATGGACAGGAGACGCTTTGTCACGCACTAAATTGATGACCTTAACGAGCTCTTCTTCGTCAATTGAATCAATGTTTTCAAATTTCAAGTGGCGCATAGTCTTTCCCCCACCTTGAAATAATTTAACTTCTTCGGGTGCCAATCCTATGATTGAAAACCCCATGTTAACTTGCTTCGGGAGATTTGCAATGTAGTATAGATCATCATAACACATTACACCATATTCCATTTTTTCTTTTAGACTGGGGATTGATTCAATTAGAATCTCGCGTAAGCGTTCCATTATTTTTCTTCTATCTGGAGATTGTTTCTCCAAATATTCTTTTATTTTAGGATGCATTTCTATCTTACACTTTATAATTTTTGTACATATAAAGATATGGAAAAAGAAGGAAATAGAAAATAGAATATAAAAAAAGAAAAAATATATTTAGGGAACGACAAAGTCTATTGTCATTGTATCAAAGACGCCGTTTGGAGAGTACGCTATCAAAGTAACTTTATAGTTGCCTGATGGAACGTTTGGATCTACCGTGAATGTGGCAGAATAAGTTCCGATGTTGTGTGCCGTTATCTTTTGAGAATCTGGGGAAACAGATACATTTACCCCTTCAGGTAAACCTTCAAATCTGACTCTCGAATCGTTCTGTGTAAAGAATCCCCTGTTCTCAACTTGGATCATTGCTTGCTGAACCCCTGGAGAGATTGTGATGGATGAAAGAATCTTTCCATCCTGTATTATGGTGGGGCCTCCAGCTATCGAAAGTGTTTCTATGTCTACTTTTGGATATAAAATTGTCGAGGGTAGAGATGGCTTCGGGGTGCAGTCGTAGCAGCACTTCTGCTCAAGGCTAAATAGCAAATTACCTTCACCTTCGATGGTAATAGTTCTTGGAACTCCTTGAATCATAATAACCCCATAATCTGACTCAAAAGGCTTATTTCCATTGTACCAGATTATTGCGTGCGGTACATCGTTGGCAGCTACAAAACCATTTCCACCATTACATGGAGTAAGTTCAAGTTGTAAGCCATTAACTAGGATTTCTCCACACCCCATGAAATTCATAATAACATACTCATTGACATCGCATCTGTAGTTTGCAGGCATATTATACCCTGTGCATGGAACAGCACATCCAAGTGAGGGGGCATTCCCACATCCCCTCATGTCAAAGCAGCAAGTTGGTTGTTCGTCATTTACACTAAAATCTTCTTCGAATACCCTTCCACATGGCGGAGGGCTTTTAAAGAATGTCCTGGGTTCGTTGCATGATGGGATAGTTAATACCATTTTAGTATCATTTTCAGCTCGTTCATATGGGTAGTCAATAGTTTCTAATTCCCCCCCGTATAGATAGCAATCTGCCCTCTCACAGCATTCATCAATACATTCTTTAGTATCACATATTTCTTCACATATGCTTGTCGGGCAATCGAGCTCAATCGGTGCATTGAAACAGAGTAAATTCCTCGCGTAGCATCCCTTTACTTCATTGGTATAAATCTCCATCCAGTAAGGATGGAACCACTTTTGTTGACATCTTAAAAAGGCCACAAGTGATTGATAATATATGCATCTTTGCTTTTCAACTGGATCTGGTATATCGCCACAATAAAGATTCATCCAGCATTCTTGGCACTCGGAAGCAATTGCATCATCGCAGGGTGTAGGCTCTTCATCAGAAGACACAATAGCCACACTGGCAATTCCCATAATCAAAACTGAAATTAAGGCCAATATTTTTCTCATATCTTCACTATCCGGATAGTGACTACTAATGTAGTCTCATATTATAAAAAATTTAGATCGGAAGAGCAAACGTCTGAACTCCAGTCACCGAATACGATCTCG
>CALBTS010000272.1 GCA_937968035.1 uncultured Methanomethylovorans sp. | reverse complement strand
CTTATTTTGGATACGCCGCCAATTAAAAGGATAATAATTGACGGCAGCAATGTTGCCAGACAGGATCACAAAAAAGGAGAAGGAAGCATAAAGCAGTTGCTTCAGGCATATCATGATCTCAAGGACAAATATGGATTTGAAGATGTAACAATTATTGTTGGTGCAGGTTTAAGACATGATGTCCCTGATTTTGAGGAGCTTCAGCCTTATATAGATAAAAAGATAGCATCGCAAGCACCTGCAGGTGTTTCAGATGATAAGTTCATCATTCAAAGGGCTATTGAAAAAGATCTCATGATAATGACAAATGATCTGTATCGTGAATTCAGAGATCTTGATCCAATGTATGCGAAAGAGATCCAGAGAAGAAGAACAGCTTACATGATAGATCCTGATACTGGTTCTTTTACACTTCAGTTCCCAAATTATGAGGAGGGGAATTAAATGAGTATGAATGGAAGATTAAGAGCTGAAATGATTGCAAGGCAAAAAGAAGAGCTTAGAAAACAACGTGTTAAGGAACAATGCAATCAAATGATCTCTAATATGGAAGCAAAATTGAACATGTACATGAACAATGTTCATTATTCTGATTTTTTCGAATCTGATAGCTCAGCCATAAGAAGTCAGATAAACAAGGCAAAAGAATTGGTCCAGAGTGATCCTGACACGGCATTATCAAGTCTCAATGAGGTTTCTGGAAATCTTAACAGATCGATCTCCACTGTTGTATCCACTGAAAAAAAATGGTCTGAAGAAAGGAGAACAAGCTATCAGAAAATAGAGCAAACGATCGATCTACTGAGTTCTTCAACCATAAGATCTTCACAGTATTCAGAAAAACGAAATGTGCTTCTTTCAAAACTAGAGACTTTGAAAAACACTGCAACAAGCTCGGATAATATTGGTAAGACATTGAAATCGGTTCATTCAGAAATAGAATCGCTAATCAAGATGGATGAGCAGGAAGAGATAAGGAAAGAAACTGTTCGGAAAATAGTGTCAATTCTTAAGGAACAGGGCTTTTCGATCAGCAAGCCAATCCTCAAAGAGCGGGCTGTACATGTTACAGGAAAACTTCCTTCCGGAAAAAAAGTCCTTTTCCAGATACATCTAGAAGGAGCGATTGACTTTGACCTTGATGGGTATTCAGGTCAGACATGTAAAAATGAGATAGATGGAGTAATTGAAAAGCTGAATGAAGGAAATGAAATTGAATCATCGATAGAGCAGTTTGCCTGGCATAATCCAGATAAGATCAAGAAGGGTTCAAAGGAGTTCCCATATGGAAGTGAGCAAGCTAGGTATATGAGAAAGTGAGGAAATGAGATGAATGTTCAAATGGAAAATCTTTTGAGAGAAGCTAAGATAAGAAAAGGGATTATCCTTTATGGTAACACCAGAGATGAATTCTTTGACCAAAAGGAAGCAAAATACTCTCTTCTCCCTCAGTATCTTCGTTCGATCTTAAAAGACAACGGATTTGAAGTAGTAGGTTTGTGGAACAACATTACAGGATTACAATTCAGCGAGAGATCTGAAAGACGTACATTTGCTCAATGGCTTGAAGTAAATCCGGATCAAGAAGAAGAAGGAGAAGAGTATGATCTTGGGTCAGATGAAGACCTCAATGAGGCAGAAGTTAGTTCATATAAAGATTTTGATGAACTCATAGCTGCTCTTACTCCTGTAATGGAAATCAATGATCGTCCAGCAGCGTTTATTCTTGACTGGACGGATTTCCATTTTGGAACAGTTCAAACACCGCTATCTCCTGAAGACCGCTCTTCCCTCCAAAGACTGGGAATGTTGCTGACAGGTGACCATGGTTTAGGCAAACCGTCTACTGTTGTGAATAAAGTTCCATGTGTAGTTATCATAATTACATCAACTCTTAGTTCAATACCTCCTGTGTTATATCAGCCTGAACCAAGAATAAAATTATTCAACTTAGGACTTCCCGACAGAAAAGATCGTATAAGGTTTCTAGAAAGTCATATGGAAGATATGTGTTTAAAATCAGATCCTGAAAAGTCAAGAAGTAGGACCATAGATGACCTGGCAGATCTGACAGATGGATTGAAGATCATAGATATGGTGCAGATTACAAAACTTGGTCATGATAATACCGATCTTACAGCCGAAAAGCTAATAAATCTCTATAGATTCGGGCAGAGAAGATCACCATGGGAAGATCTTTCTGATGGAAAACTAATGACCGTTGAAGATGAACTCAGAAAGCGAGTAGTTGGCCAAGACCATGCTGTTGAACATGTTTCCACAACTATTATAAAAGCTGCAATGGGTCTTTCCGGGATACAGCACTCTGCAAAGATGAGCAAACCAAAAGGTGTATTGTTCTTTGTTGGTCCTACTGGAGTCGGAAAGACAGAACTTGCCAAAGCAACTGCAGAATTCCTGTTTGGTGATGAAAC
This sequence comes from uncultured Methanomethylovorans sp., assembly GCA_937968035.1. Lineage (GTDB taxonomy): Archaea > Halobacteriota > Methanosarcinia > Methanosarcinales > Methanosarcinaceae > Methanomethylovorans. Next base: position 2,310 of record CALBTS010000272.1, on the reverse strand, counting down.
TGCATGTATCAGATTTGATATGAGTGAATATAGCCATGAAGAATCTGACCAGCGACTTATAGGTGCACCACCGGGATATGTAGGGTTCGAAGACGGAGGACAGCTCATCAATGCGGTTCTGGAAAAGCCTTTTAGTGTTCTTCTTTTTGATGAAATAGAGAAAGCTCATCCTAGAATACTCGATAAATTCCTGCAAATATTTGAAGATGGAAGACTTACTGACGGGAAAGGTGTTACCGCATATTTTTCAGAGAGCATCATCATTTTTACGAGTAATATTGGCGCTTCGAGTGTAGACAGCAGTAAAGGCTATGATGGAATGATCTCTGGTTACATGAGAGAAGTAAAGGACCATTTTAATAATGTCTTGAAAAGGCCTGAACTACTTAACAGGATTGGAGACAATATTATTGTGTTCAATACGATAGAAGATCGAGATCTGCGTCAGGAAATCATCAAAAGAAAATTGAAGCCGCTTCAGGAAATTGTGCGCACTAAATTTGATGTTGAACTACTTCTTGATAATGAGATATATACATATTTTGAAAAACGTGCTGAAATGTCTCATGGCGGCAGAGGTCTGCTAAACGCTGCTGAGAGGGATCTGATAAATCCACTTTCAAGATATCTATTCAGGAATAAACAGTTCCTCATGCCAGGAAGAAGTATTCATGTTAGTTACGATAGCAATTCTGAAACAAAGATAAAATTCGATATAACAGAGTGATCTAATGGATGAAAGTCCTTTACTTAATGTTGCTGATGTGGTAATTGGCAGCTATGCTAATGGTCCCGGGAAGAGGATAGTTATCTGGGTACAGGGTTGCACCATTCGATGTAATGGTTGCTTCAACCCCACTCTTCAACCTCATGTTGCCAAAATCCTTGTCAAGCCTGATACTTTTGCAGCTGATATCGTAAAACTGAGCATTGATAATGAGTGTGAAGGTGTTACCCTCACAGGTGGAGAACCTTTTCAGCAGAGCCAAGCATTAGGAGTTTTTGCAACATTAATAAAAGAGTCTAAATTATCTGTGGTATGTTTTTCAGGATACTCTGCATCTAAGCTCCTAAATTCTACTGACTTGAATGTGAAAACACTGCTTAGAAATGTGGATATTCTTATAGCTGGTCCATTCCAGAAAGACATGAACTACCCAAATAGGACATGGTTTGATGATCCGGATAAAGAACTTGTTTTTCTTACGGATGTCTATAATAAGAATGATGTTTTCTTAAACGATAATGTAGAGTATATAATAAAAGGGGAAGATGTTCATTTTTCAGGATTTATCGATGAGGTTGATTCTAAAATTAAAAATATTTTTCAAAGTCATGATACTCTTCTGTTTTAAGCAGATTTTTGTTGACAAAGCCAAGTACGCATTCCAACCTGACTTCCGCCTTTTTAAGCGCATAAATTCATTTTATCAAGAGAGGATTTCGATAAACCTCCCTTTTTAGCCGACTAGTCATAAATAAGATATAAGACAATTTTCAGATATCGAGGTTTTCCGAAATTCTCAATAATACATTGTTTAGTAAAACCACTTGTTTAGTAGCTAGTCATGACTTTGACAACATTTCAAATACAGATATATGAGTTTCCTTTGTAACTGTTCTTGTTTTTTGAACCTGTCTTGTTTTCGCTACACTCTGATATTTAACAACAGGTACTATTCTTGTTTTTTCAATGGTACTGTATGTAGTTTCTGCCGTTGTATATGTAAAAGTCCCTTTGTAAACAATTTTTACAGGTTCGGCAGCATTTGAACTTATAACAACTAAACAATATCTGTCGCTAATCTCAGGTACAAACTCAAATTCATAATATTCATCGTTGATTGTTTCTGCTACACTGTTTGAACCCCAAACACCAATAATTTTGTAACCATCTTTTAAGATACAATTTTTATATGGAGCAAAGAAAACAGTATAAGATGGTCCAGCGGTTTTCTGGAGTGTGATAGAAACTTTACTATTTTGTTTGTTCGTAAGATTAACATAACTACTTGCTTCCTTGTAATTAGCGTTGAAAGAGCCTGAAAATAGACCCTCACTTTCCTGTACAGCAATTTTTTGTGGAATAGCCTCAGTATAAGTTTCGGTTTTTGTTGTTTCATAAGGTTCGCTTTCATAGTATGTTTCTGTAGTTGTATATGGTTCTGAAACAGTATAACTATAAGGAATAAATGGAATAAAAGAAGCAAAAATTACAAAAACAAACAATACTGATGCATAAACATATGTTACAGAGGTTGATTTTTTTGAGCTTTTACTTTGCAGATTACCGTTTCCCAGAGTAGATCT
>CALBTS010000271.1 GCA_937968035.1 uncultured Methanomethylovorans sp. | reverse complement strand
TCACCTCAGACCCCTTGGTTTGATCTTTCAGATTTTCGATTCAGGTCACCAATAACAAAAGTAGCCAACTCCGGTTCAAAAATGGCTTGAGTGTCCTTAAATACCATAAGTCCTCAGTCCATTTTTCCGATATAGAATGGCTGTCGGTAGGAGATTGGAGGGATGGTTTTATTAAAAATCCACACGATGAATAGTTGCATAAATCTATTTTTTATGTTACTGAATGAAAATTATTGAAATTGCTATTTTTCGTAGCCGCTCGCATGGGCCTTATGTATTTAAGGGAAAGTGCTGCATCAAATAATTATTTGATGCAAGAGTTGAGTATCTGCAAAATATTGCAGATCTTCATCAAAGTCTTCGGATGGAGGATGTCGTGGCAAATGCCTCTCGCCTGAGAAACCGCTTCTAAGAATAGGTTATGTTTCAATACTAAATTTAACAAGATATGTGTTAAATCAATATATGATGGCTAGCTAAAATGGGCTAGCCATTTTATTTTTTATTTCCTGGCAACCGTACGAAATCGTTCAAATATATATTTACGTGAGTCGCCCCGTTCCCCTCAACATCACCATTAATGCTGCATTTAAATTGACACTTAGGAATAGTCGGTCTAATAGAGTGCCGAACATCAAAATGAAAACCAGGATTCCATTCTATTCCAAGTCGATAAATTCCATCCAGAAAGTGCTTTGATGCCATTTTCGACTCATCATAGCGGAGTAATCCTTCATCCATTTTTGTTACAGGAAACACAAGTTTTCTGGAGTCCTCATAACCATTATGGTTTTGATTCATCTTAATGTCTTTAAAAATGTCTCGATCAAGACAGCCAAAATAATAGTCATATAGCAGTTCTGAAAATTCTTTGCGTTCAAATATAAAGTTCTTATTCGGCAACATTACGTAATCTGTCTTGGCAGGACGATTTCTCAGTTTTAAGCCTCGTCGAATAACTGCCAATAACTTCCGGTTCAATTGATCAATATTAAAATGGTTTAATACATATTGGTAATACTCAACATCATCAAGAGATTGCGTGTCTGCAAACGGAAAGAATAATTCTTTGAGAATGTCTGATTTTGGGTATTGTATATAGATGACTCGCAGAGCATTGGGTCTTTTTCTTGAGACGGTTATAGCAAGGCTGTCAATGCTTTTTTGTATTACATCTTTGCTATAGACAGGCTTTTTCTTCTTAATAGTCAAAAATGATAGAGTGTTTCCTTTTCTAACTCCTCCAAGTTTTGTTAAACTTTTCTTTAATATAGGTTCATCTTCAGCGGCAATTCCAGCGATAATAATATGCTCGCCCATAGGTCACCTACCGTTTATCGATTAAATAACCTATTATATCCAAGGGTAACACAACTTTTGAACGTTTATTGGCGGGTATTGCATTGAACAATTCTTCTAAAAGCGTAATTTGATCACTTTCATGTTTGTCTGTACTGAATAAGGATATGTCAACGTCATTTATTTCTATCCATTTTTTGATATTTTGATGCAACGTTTCAGCAACGCTCTCCTCCAACCGATTTAAATTCAAAGGAATTTTAGCGTCAATCAATAGATCGTTTTGAATTTCAATCATATTTTCACCTTTTTTAGAAATCTCAAACCTAAAAGGAGGAAATTGTGAATAGTATACACTTGATTCAGTTTTTGATTTTGAGGCAAAGGCATAAAGTAAGGTCCGGGGCATTTTTGATAAGAATTTCAATGCTGCCTTATTAATTTTTTTAGCTCTTTCATTCAATAGATCCTCAATCTCTTTAAGATCTTCAACGGTAGCAATTGCGGTCCTCTCTTCCTCTGGACCATAAGCTATAGTATAGCCATCAATCGTTTCGACAAGCGCTTTTAAATTATTATATTGATGACCAGCTTTTTTCAGCAATCCTCCCAGAGAAGAAAGATATAACGGTTTGGGATATTTTTTATATAAATCTTTAATAAATTCCTTGGTATCACTCATTTCATCTCCTTTTTTAATGACTAAACTTTATAAACACTAAAGTTTTTCCAATTTTTTTTGTTATTTGTTGCTATCTGCCCAACCCCATTTGTCATTTCCAAAGTTATTTTTGTTATTCTTAAAAATTTTTGCAAATTTTTAGCGATTAACTTTAGTCGGAGATTAAACGTTTTTTTATTTTTAGTACAAGGTTAAAAAATAAAAAAATGCACTGATAGGTTCTTCAAAGGCTTAAAACTGATTTCAAGAATGAAATTATGGGCTTGATCATAACTTCGGCCACTTTGTATACTCCCGTCTTTGTTTAAACCGCCAAAAAAGCGAGCATTTTGTCTATATAAGCTCGCCCGGGCCTATCTGAAAGCAGCATTCAATAACAGAAGCATTGTGGGGGGATCAGCTCAGCAATCCGGGGACGTAATCCGGACTAATCCGGGGACGCCTTACCTATTTTCCTTCGACCTGGCTTCTTTGGCCTGAGC
>CALBTS010000270.1 GCA_937968035.1 uncultured Methanomethylovorans sp. | reverse complement strand
TCTCTTCACGCAGAGCACTTATAGATCATGCCTTTGCAGATAAGAAAAGCCTTATTGCCGTAAATGCCGAAAAGATTCTTCATGCCAATGACAGGACGAGAGAGCTTTTTTCGCGGAATATTGGCTTCAGTGATGGCGTAGGTGCAGTATGGGCGCTTAAAAGAAAGGGATTCAAAGATGCGGTTAAAATACCGGGTTGTGAGCTATGGCTTGACATAATCGGTTCTTCATACCACGATAAATCCTTCTACCTGGTAGGAGCACAGCAGGATGTGATAGATAACACAGTGGCAAAACTGAACCGGGAATTTCCGGGGATCAGAATAGTCAACTATCGGAACGGATACCTTCGCGATGGAGTAGGCAGGCGGGATCTCATCAATGATATTGTTGTCTGCAAGCCGGACGTGGTTTTTATAGCAATGGGCTCTCCAAAGCAGGAGGATCTGATAGAGGAGATGCAGAAGGCACATCCCGCCGTTTACCTGGGACTGGGAGGCAGCTTCGACGTATATGTGGGTGCAGTGAGACGCGCCCCGGATTGGTGGGTGAATCATAACCTGGAATGGGCATACAGGCTCGTAAAGCAGCCGGCACGGATAGCAAGACAGATTCACCTTGTGAAATTTGCATGGAGACTGATTATTGGCAAGTATTAGCAAGAATAATAGTCCCACATATATACTCTGTCTTAGTTAATAGGCATGCTCCTGATTCATTAATGTTTCAATGACACAGAACCTTCTTTAGAGTGTTGGCAATTATAAATCTCTTTTATAAGCTGAATGAATGACAATACCCTCTCAAATATACCTCTACAGGATCATACATATTGATAATCTGTCTTATGTTTTAAGGGTAAATGAAATTACATGTCCATCACACTGCGAGGCGAATCCTGATTATATTAACATCGGTGACAATTCATTAATTGAACACAGACGGACCATGCCAATGCCATCTGCAACAGAGTGAAGGGTATAGCCGGAGATATCAACAAAAGCATTGAAGTATTTGTAAAAAAAGGAGTGGTATTACTAACTTTATAAGCATGATAACATTCAGAGTCGGAAATATTCTGGAGTCGCAATCGGAAGCTCTTGTAAATACCGTAAATACGGTAGGTATAATGGGTAAGGGTGTTGCTCTGGCATTCCGGAAGACATTTCCTGATGCGATGGAAGAATACCTCAGGGCAGTCCGGGAAAATAAAATCCGGGTCGGAGAAGTCCAGGTTGTGAAAACACGGTACATCACACCCCGGTATATAATTAATTTTCCAACAAAGACTCACTGGCGTTATCCATCGAAAATTGAATATATTGAAACAGGATTATCTGATCTCGTCTTGAAAATTAAAGACTACCAGATCAGGTCAATATCTCTTCCCCCACTGGGATGTGGCAATGGCAAACTTGACTGGAAAATAGTTAAACCCCTCATGATCAGCCGCCTGGGGCAAATTGCAGATAATGTTGAGGTTATTATTTACGAACCGGGCTTTTCGGACCAGGAGGTTGTTCATAAGGAGGAAATCAAATTAACTCCGGCCAGAGCCATGCTTATCTACCTCCTTAAACAATACCAGGTTCTCGGTTATTCTGTAAATCTGCTGGTCGCTCAAAAGCTGGCTTATCTGCTCCAGAGGCTTGGTGAACCTCTGAATCTCGAATTTGAAAAAGGAACATATGGTCCCTATGCTCACAGGCTGTTTCATTTGTTAAAGTACCTCAACGGTTATTTTATCCGCTTCAGAGAGGAGGAGAATACGCCGGGTACCATAATAACAATTGAGGCCGGCAGGTATCCACTGGTTGAGGATTACATTGCTGATGAACTATCAGAAGAGAAGAAAGAACGTCTGCAGAAAGTTCTTAAAGCTATAGAGGGGTTTGAATCCCCATTTGGGCTTGAGCTCCTGGCAACGGTGGATTTCATAGTTCAACAGACGCGCGCCTCGGACTATGAAACGATAATGAAAGATATTTCCAACTGGACTTCCAGGAAGAAGGAGATCATGAAACCTTATCATGTTGCGGTAGCCACAAAGCAGGTGAATACATTTGATTCCTTCTGATGGTACTAAGATTAAGGATTATACTCTTTGGAGTGTTGATTGTCCTTGTTTTTATGTTTATAGGCGGCTGCAGGAAGACCGGTTTGTGGCTTGTCAGGGAGGATGTGCCGATGCATTCTGATGCCATGATACTGTTGATGGGACCTTTCCCGGAAAGGGTGCTTCAGGTTGCAGACCTCTATCACGAGGGCATAACTGACAACCTGATCATCGTCTATGAGAGCATGGGTGCATACCAGGCACTGGAAGAGAGAGGAGCCACTATCATACGCACTACCGAACAGGCCCGCGATGCCGCTGTGGCGCTGGGGGTACCGGACAGCTGCATAACCATGCTGCCGGGAGATGCACGAAGCACCCTCGATGAGGCCCTGGCTGTAAGTGAT
>CALBTS010000269.1 GCA_937968035.1 uncultured Methanomethylovorans sp. | reverse complement strand
ATCGTATTCGGTGACTGGAGTTCAGACGTGTGCTCTTCCGATCTTATCCAATGTATTTATGTCTGCATTGTTTTCGATCAGGTAAGTTGCAATGGGTAAGCTACCATGGATAGATGCATAGATAAGAGGGGAAAAACCCAGGTTACTTCGGTCATTGATATTAGCTCCTTTCATGATTAACGACTGAGTAACACGCATATCCAGGGCATCCACGGCATAAAACAAAGCCGTTCTTTCATAATTATCTTTTAAATTGATGTTGATTTCACTTTTCCCGGCCAGGTACAAGGCTATTGTTGTATATCCTTTATCAATGGCATGCATCAAAACGGACAATCCGGAATAATCCTGTGCATTAATATCAGCCCCTTTGTTGACAAGGTATTCGAAAACCTGCTCATTTTCCAGGCTATAGAATAAAACACTCTGACCCAGATTATCTTTGATCCTGAGGTCAGAACCTTTTGTAACAAGCAGTTCAGCATTGATAAGGCTACCATTCCTGGCCGCATACATTAAAGGGGTGATCCCGGATTTGTCCTTTCGGTTTACGTCTGCGTTGTTTGCAATACATGCTTTGATGAAATTTGTTGAACTATTGCGGGTAACAACATGAAGGATGGGCGATCCTTCATAATTGGTATCATTCAGGAATTCGGGGTTCTTTTTAAGCAACGCATTAAATTTGGCCAGGTCCCTTTTCTTGTAACTCTCAAATATCTTCTGCGAAAACAGAAGGTTACTCATGCAAAGGAAGATTCCGGAAAATATCAGAATATGTCTGAAATGATTCATGGATTGTTGTGCTAATCCATCCTGACTCTGACAAACCAAATGACATCCCCAGCTTTATTGGCTCCAAACAATACCAGTTTTTTTTCACTGGAGTTTTTGAGAATAGGGTAAGTGTTGTCAGAATAATACTTCTCATTCCCATACAGTACGAAATCGCTCACGGAACCACTGGCCAGATCGATTTTGCCCATCCTGGGATAGGTCAAAAGCCTTTTCTTTAACATGGTTGTGAACTGAGGAATGCCGGCTAACTGAAAACCAATGCCCTCGCCTTTTAATCCCTTAACTTCACGAATCAACCAGTAAAGGTATTTCCCATCATCACTTTCAATCATATCCTGGGGAGCCATATAACTTCCTGAATTTTCTCTGGCATCGATGCCATATTGTGAAACGAGCTTCCCGGTTTTATCAAACTGAAACCCGAGAATATCTTTTTAGGTAAATTCTCTTTCACCTGTGATTGCGTTCAACTTTCCACCCCATGTCTGGCCTGTGATGAATAGGTTCCCATTGGTTGATACCATCAGTTGGGATAGATCAAACTTCTTTCCGTCATAAGCCGGAGACTTTCGTTGACCTGGTGGAGATTCCAACTTTTTATCAAACTCTTCTATAGATGTTTCTGTAAGATACTCGACCTTGTGATTTGCAATTTTCGCCACCTGGAAAGCATTAAATTTTGTGGTGCCGGTCAATTGATCGTAATATTGGTCCTTACCTGACAGGGATGGACCGTACAAATAAAAGGTATTGTCATCTTTCGTCAGCACAATATCATTCACCTCCCAATAATTCGCCGGAGAATTTAACACAATTCTATCCAGTAAATCCAACTTACTATTGATCCTGATGAATGTGTAGTTGTTTTTCTGAGGATCCGGGTTCTTGCCTTCCTTGACCGGAGCAAACAAACAGAGCAGTTCCGTAATATTGTCATCATCATCAAGTACGATGGTCGACTGAACCAACGCTTGAGGATAGTCAAATTTTATTTCCAAATTTTTAATGACATCGAGTTCATTGTTTATCTGCAACATATTAAGATTTTTAAGCTGACTGGCTTTTTCGTCCGTATTCTTCAATCCTGCAAGGACATATAAAGTTCCATCCTCAATATTGTCAAAACTTTGTAAATAATAATATTTATCTCCTTCAAGATCGGAAGAGCGTCGTGTAGGGAAAGAGTGTAGATCTCGGTGG
>CALBTS010000268.1 GCA_937968035.1 uncultured Methanomethylovorans sp. | reverse complement strand
CCGGAAGCTCCCCATAGAACCAGGAGCCATCGTCGTTCTGGGCCTCAGTGCAGGCGCCAGCGCTTTCACGGGCTGCTTCAAGATGAATTTCGTTCTTTGTGTAATGATAGCACTGGCTCAGAAGCTTTGTGCCCAGCAGTGAGGCATTATAGACGGTGTTATTACCATTCAGCGGAGAGTATGAGAAAAGGAATCCATTTTCTTTTTTGGTACGATGAAGGTCATTCATTACAAAGTCGGAGGTTGACAGGGCAACAGACAGGTACTCCTCGCGCCCGGTAACCTCGTATGCATCAAACAGTGCCGATGCGCAGAAGGAAGTTACTACTACAGTAGGAGTACCTTCAGGAAACAGGAAGAGCCTCCGTGCCTGCCAGTCGAAGTTATAACCCCATGCTGAACCATGCCTGCATTTGGCAGAACGAAGGGATATAAGCCGGTTGGCCAGATTATGAATGATCTGTAAAAGTTCATGCCCTGATCCGGGTTGATTCTTACCGTTAAGAGCCTGGTGTCTGAAAAGATTGCAGTAACCCGAAATCAATAAAGCGATGCCTTTGGGGTTATACCCTTTCGGAACAAGGAATAACCTCCGGAGATTGACCGGGTTTCTTTTAAACAGCTGAATCCATGCAAGCCTGGCAAGATCACTTTTTTTCAGTAAAGGCAGACCTTTAAAGAATTTTGAATTGAGGCCGTCATACGGGTCCCAGCCCTTATACTCTTCCTGGCTGCAATACTTCTCAAGCATTCCGAGCGAGTCTTCTGCAGCTTTAATCCCGGTACTATCCTGTTTCAATGGTTTTATAAAATGGCTAGTTTATACCTTCACTGGCAAGCCCGTCCTGATTGACTCAAGCACTGCAAAAGATGCCTTTGTACCCGCAGCTATCTCTTCAAATGTGATCAGAGCTTTCCCTTCATGAATGCTCTGCAGGAATTCTTCAACCATCTGTTTCTGGCCTTTATCCTGGTTGAAGAGCGACTTCTTCATTTTCTTCCTGCCGTAGAATTCAGCCTTTTTGAAGTTGTCTATAACGCCAGAGGCTCCTGACCTGAACACTTCCACATATTCCTTAGGCATCGATTTCGGGCCATTTGCGAAATAAGCCACAACGCCGGTTGAGCCGTTTTCAAAAGAGATGTTGATGTTGACTGTATCATTCTTTGCCTCAGGGTCGGGTAGGGCAGTAGCATAGACACTCACCGGCAGGCTTCCGTTCAGCCATGTCAGGTAATCGATGAAATGACATGCCTCCCCGATGATCCTCCCGCCACCGAGTTCCAAATCCTGTATCCATGTGTCAGCAGGAATCTTTCCTGCGTTAACGCGGTATACCATGGTCATGGGACCGGTTCCGATGTGCTTCCTGAGAAAGACAGATAATGGACTGAACCTTCGGTTGAAGCCGACGCATAGCTGTTTGCCTTGTGTGACCGCTTTTATCTCTGTAATCTTTTCAAGTTCCTCTCTTGTCAGGCAGAGAGGCTTTTCAACGAAGACATGTTTCCCTGCTGAGAGAGACTTAATTACGTACTCAGCATGCGAATCGTGCCGTGTAGCAATGAAGACTGTATTTACTGAGTCTGATTTAATGATGTCATCCTCGTTAGAGGTACAGTATTCAAAATGGAATCTCTCTGCAACCCTTTTGGATGTTGTTCCGGTATTTGTCAGGACCCCTTTGCGGGTTATATTGTTCCATTTGGGAAGGTTTGGAAGAAGGTTTCCCTGTGCATAACTGCCTGCGCCTATGAATGCAATATTTAATTCTTTTTCAGGTGCCGGTTGAGAGACAATGATCTTCTTATCTTTTTCAACAGGCTTGTTCGTATCATATCTTATAATAATGCCCAGATACGGTTCTGTCTTCTTAACTATCATGTCGTATGCCTTAGGAGCATCGACAAGGTCGAACTCATGGGTGGTCAGGTAGTCAATATCAATTTTGCCGTCAGCCAATAGTTGCTGGAATGCTTCCATATTGCGCTTTTCGGTCCAGCGTACATAGGCAGGAGGGTAGTCTATACCCTTCTCTTCATAATTGAGATCATATCTTCCGGGACCGTATGAGCACGACATCTTAAGTTCAAGTTCCTTTCGATACCAGTAGGGATCACGGTCAAACGATGGTGGCGCTGCACCAAGGATTACAACCTTCCCCTTTTTTCTTGCGATGGCGCCCGCAAAATTGATCGGGTCTGTGCTGTCCGTTGCTGCAGCAATGATAACTGCATCAACACCAAGTCCGCCTGTAAAGTCTGATATGCTATCTTCTATCCCGGGCATGTTCCTGAGCATGGCCAGGTCAGCGCAGTGACCTGCAGCAATTTCAACAGCAGATACATTGACATCAATGCCAACTACTCTTACCCCTGAGGCTTTAAGGATGAGGCACGTAAGCTGGCCAAGAAGACCAAGGCCTATCACTGCACAGCTCTCTCCCAGGCGCAGGTCTGCCTGACGTACCGATTGCATGGCAATAGCACCAAGAGTATTGTATGCAGCTTTTTGTAGATTAGCGTTATTGTCAAGTTTTACACAGAGGTTGACCGGAACAGCCACGATTTCTGCATGATTGGCATAACCAACGCCTGCGCAGGCAACAAAATCACCTATTTTGAATTCTGTTACATTATCTCCCACACATATAACCTCTCCAGCGGATGAATAGCCAAGTGGCGAATATGCTTCTAGTTTCTTAGTGACAGCCCGATAAGCCTGAACAGGTCCCTGCTGCATAACCACGTCCAAAACCTGTTTTACTTGTTGGGGTTTTTCTTTTGCCTTTCCGATAAAAGATTTTCGGGCAGAGTTCACTGTATTTCCCTCCGTTCCTGAACTAATTAGAGAATAATGGTTTTTCACGAGTATCAATACCTTGCTCAACATGGGTAATGGGACCTCGTGTACGAACATCTCTCCGTCTGACAATTTTTGAGTTAATTGATGCATTCTTTTAACCCTTTTTATGATCATTTAAAATTGGGAATGGACCTTTAAGCTCTTTTATAATTTTAGCTGGATTCCCAGCCACCACAGAACATGGTGGAACGTCTTTAGACACGATAGCCCCTGCTCCAATTACCGAATTATCACCTATTGTTACGTTTCTTAAAATTACCGCATTTACGCCTATAAAGACATTGTTTCCAATTTTGACTGTTCCGACACCAAAATCGTCAATATCAATCATTCGACTTGCACCATCATGTGAAATGATTTTTACACCACTTGTGATTAAGCAGTTATCTCCAATAGTAACTGTCCCTCGATGAATATCAATCTTAGCACCCAGGCTTATCATCGTATTCTTGCCCACTATTATACCATTAAGTCTTAAATAACAAATAAAAAGATATCTGACAATATCTCCGAGATAATGTACTATTGTTCTCATTTAGTGCTTAGATTAACTTCAGATATAACTTCCTCAAAATCAGCAGCAATCTTAGATGACAGGAAATTTTTCATGGCCAAGTTATGATTAAAGGCATTAGTAGCTTCTACAAGTTGACAATCATTAATATATTCTTCTATAGCCACGGCATAATCATTTGGCTCAAATGAATTAACAATCCGACCCATTGAAGACGTAAAAAAATCCCTGTGGCCTCCAACATTGCTTGAAATAATTGGCAAACCAAATGCCATGGCTTCAAGAATTGTGGCAGGTAGTCCTTCGCTTATGGATGGTAAAATATATATATCAGCATCGATGTATTCTTTTGCCAAGGCATCACCTGATAGGAAACCCTTTAAATGTATATCTCTAAGATTATTTTGATTGATCATCTTTTTCACAGATGCAAGCTCAGAGCCATCCCCAACAATATTAAGCTTAAGATTTGGATATTTTTCCTTTAGTATGGAGAAGACTTCAAGGGTAAGATAAATCCCTTTATATTTCTCAATCCGAGCTAAAAATAGAATAGTCTCTATTGTGCACTTTCTGGCTTTAATATTGAATCCACTTAATAAATTATTGTCAACTCTTGTTGTTGTACAATAGACCTTTTTCTTAAAACCCCAATTATAAATGCTCTTTTTAGAAACAGACGATAATACTATTATTGAATCCGCTCTACCATAGTGGTTTTTGAATATTTTTTCAGTAATCTTAACTTGGTAAAAATCATACCAGCCATGAAAGAAAACTATACTTTTACATCCAAACAGCTTTGATGTTTTCAAATAAATACTATCCCTAAGAAAAACACCCGGGAATAAAGAAGGATTTAAAACAACAACATCGGGCTTAAATTTTATTAGAATAAGTAAAAATTTTACTAGCTCGAATGGAAAGATGAACACATTCATGAGGCAATTTTTATAATTTCCATTCGAATTATAATAATAGGAATATTTTAATAAGTAAGGCCTAATGCCCTCATAATGACTTAACACACCTCCTTTCTTCCCTTTCCCAGGAATATTTATCAGCACCTTCATAATATGATTGTTCAAAATGTTATAATACAAGTCATATATAATATTGAGATGGTCTGATGAGACTGGACAATCTTTTTATCAAAGTTAATTGGTTATG
>CALBTS010000267.1 GCA_937968035.1 uncultured Methanomethylovorans sp. | reverse complement strand
GATGCGCTGGCTTCAGTAGTCGAGATTGCTATAAAGCCTAAGAGAAGTTCTTATGACATTACAAGAAAATCAAATATTATCTATAACACGCGCTTTGGCGGTGTGTCCTTTAGTTAAGGAATAAAATGAGTAGAACACCTTTAGAACTCCCTAATTTTAATATAGACCAACGAGCGCAGTATATTTCTGATCTTTGGATTACATACTATAGTCAGAAAAGGGAATGGACGGAAGATAAGAAAGAACTCCGTAATTACATTTTTGCCACTGATACTCGTAAAACTACTAATCAGCAACTCCCTTGGAAGAACTCCACAACGCTCCCAAAGCTTTGTCAGATCAGGGATAATCTTCATTCCAATTATATCTCAGCCTTGTTTCCTAATGATGACTGGCTTTCTTGGGAAGGGTATAGTAAAGCTGATTCCGTACGTGGAAAAGTAGAAGCTATTCAAGCTTATATGGCGAATAAAACTCGTGAGAGTGACTATCGTCAGACAATTGATAAAGCCTTATATGATTATATTGACACAGGTAACAGTTTCGGTATCGTCTCTTATGTAGACTCTTTTGTAGAGAATGATGAGGGGAAGAAGACCAATACATATACTGGACCTAAAACAACTCGTATTTCTCCGCATGATATTGTATTTAACCCCCTTGCTGAATCATTTGAAGATTCTTTTAAGGTGATTCGCTCTGTTCTTTCTATTGGACAACTAGTAGATAAGGCTAAGAGTGATGCGGACTTTGTTAATGTTGAACAAGTATTAAAGTTCCGTAAACAAGCTTTAACTGGTAAAGGTCCATTTAGTATGGAAGAAGCGGATAAGCTTGAAGGTCTCACGATTGACGGGTTTGGAAGCTATACTGAGTATCTTCAGAGTGGATATGTAGAAATTCTTGAGTTCTACGGAGATATTTTTGATAGAGAGACAATGGAGCATCGTACCGGACGTATTATCACTATTATGGATCGGATGCATATTCTTCGTGATATCCCATTCCCTAGCTGGCTTGGGAAAGCTCCAATTGTACACTGTGGATGGCGTACTCGCTCAGATAATCTATGGGCTATGGGGCCATTAGATAATCTTGTGGGTTTGCAATATCGTGTAGACCACTTAGAAAACCTTAAAGCAGATGCTATGGATTTAGCTGTTCTCCCTCCGTTGAAGATTAAAGGGGAAGTGGAAGAGTTCGAATATGGCCCGCTTTCTAGAATCCACATCGATGAGAATGGGGATGTAGAAGAGCTTGCTAAGAACGCTCAATGGGTGATTCAAGCTAATAATGAGATTAACTATCTTACTACTCTCATGGAGCAGTTTGCAGGTGCTCCTAGCGAAGCTATGGGTATTAGAACTCCAGGTGAAAAGACTAAATACGAAGTTCAAAGTCTAGAGAATGCGGCAGGTAGAATCTTTCAAGAAAAGGTTACTAATTTCGAAATTAATTATATTGAGAAGTCTTTGAATATGATGCTGGAAGCAGCTAAACGTAATTTCGACGGCAATGATGTTGGGAAGGTCATGGATGAAGATTTAGGAGTTCAACGTTTTATTGAAATTACTAAAGACGACATCACTGCATCCGGTAAACTTCGGCCTATTGGTGCTAGACACTTTGCTGCTCAAGCACAACTTGTTCAGAACTTAACACAACTTTATAACTCCCAAGTGGGACAGATGATCCTTCCGCATACTTCAGGAAAAGAGCTCTCTAAACTAATTGAAGAAGTTATGAATGTTAAACGTTACTCTTTGTATAAACCTAATGTAGCAATCTTTGAGCAACAAGAGCTTCAAAGACTTGCTAACCAAGCTCAAGAAGATTTGAACACTGAACAAGGGCTTACGACACAACCGCAAGGTATTCCACCACAATGAAAACAATCATTACGGGTGGTTTAAAGGGAGACGCTATCCAAGAGGTAACTTCTTCTTTTAAATCAAGCAGGGTTATCAGAGAACGTATAATTGATATTTTACGTAAGAAGATTGATACGTCACGAAGAGAATCAAGAAAGAAGGAGTATTCTGATGCCTCTTGGGCGTATTCACAGGCAGACGCCATTGGGTACGAAAGAGGTCTTGAAGAAGTAATTTCTATTCTATCCGAAGGAAAAACAGGAAAGTCTGACTAATTATTAGTATAATTACTAGTATTTTAGAAGATAAATAATATATATATATATTGATATTAAATATAATATTATATATTATTATATAAGTATACTTACATAAGGATATAAAACTATATGTCTACCGACAATAGTATTTTTGAAAAGAATAATAATAATTCGGAAACCCCGAATAATGATAAAACACCAGAAGGCGGTAATACTGGTGGCGTTCCTGCTGGTACTCAGTTTGAAGACCTTCTCTCTGGTATCAAGAATGAACGTGGAGAGCGTAAATACGCTAATGTTGAAGAAGCGCTTAAAGGCGCAGCACATGCTCAAAGTTACATCCAACAACTACAAAATGAAGTCTCCCAGTTAAAGGGTGGTTTGGAAAAGGTTGAAGCTGTCGAAGCTAAATATGTAGAAATTCAACGTGCTATGGATGCTCTCATCTCTAAGCAACAAGAACCGGGAACACCACCCGTGAAGTCTGTTAGTGAAGATGATATTTCCGCGATTGTTAATAATGTACTGACTAGTAAACAAAAAGAGCAGATCATGTCTGAGAACGTTAAATCGGTTACTCAGAAGATGGTTGAGAAGTTTGGTGCAGATGCTGAGAAAGTATTCTATACCAAAGCTGCTGAAATGGGTATGACTCCAGAGTCTTTTAATGAACTTGCAAAGACCTCTCCGCAAGCGGTATTAAATCTTATTGGAATCAATTCACAAGGGAAGCCAAGCAACTCCCAACCAGTTACATCTACCCAAAATACTAGCGGTATTACCCCTAATGAGGAATCCCATTTAGGTCGTTCTAAGTTCAGTATCCTCAATGGCTCCACCACTGCTGATTTAATGCAAGCGGTAGAAGATGCCAAGAAAATGACTACGGAACTTGAAGCTTTAGGGCTTAGTTCTGCTGACTTGTCCGATCCTAAAAACTATCGCAAATACATGCAAGGAAAATAATTAATGGCTAATAACCGCACTAATACTCAGTCTTTTATTGAAGCTGAGATTTATAGCAACTTCATCCTGAAGAACCTTCACGACGGTATGCTCCCGGAGATGTTTACTCGTTAAGACATGGCGAGATAGTTTATCTTAATAACTGGAACGCGAAAGCCAACCAGAGGCAATTTTTAATTTTAACGGAGGCTCAGAAGAGCTATGTTTAAAAATGTGAAATATTATGCGGGTTTGTTGGACTCAGATGGGTCAATTACACTGCATGTACATAAAACTTCTAGGAATACTTTTTTCTGTTACCCCAAGATAACTTTTTCACAAATAACTCATAGGAATTTTATATTTAAATCTTTCTGTGATTATTACTCAGTAGAAATTTGTGAAACGTCTAGGTTTGATAAGAGAACTGGCAAAACGTATGAAAGCAGTTCTGTTTCACTGACAGGAACTAAAGCCAGAAGTTTTTTAAATGAAGTTAAGCAGCATTTAGTTATAAAGAAAGATTTGGCTGAATTCTTGCTCAGTATCTCAGGTGAGGAAGTTTCTCAAGAGGTACTGAATGAATACAGATCAAATATAAAAATACTACGGGATAGTAAAACCCTATCTGATAAAAACTTCCCATCCCGTAAGTGGATGGCAGGTTATATTGATGGGGATGGGCATATCGGAAGCAGTTTTAGAAAGAGAGATGGTAATTTATCTTTTTCCATAACCATCACTTCTAATATAAATGATCCGCAAGGTATTTATCTTATTAATAGGGTGTTTGGTGGATATATCGTAACGTCTGAGAATACGTTAAGATTAATAGTTCCTCTAACAAACATAACTAAAGCTGAAGAATTCATAACTTATTTTAATTCACATTTAATCTTGAAGAAACCTCAATTCGATTTTGTTCTATCAGTCCTTAGAAAAGGAGAGCATAGGATTAGAAAAGGGGCCACATATGAAAGCAATCTTGCTATACACAAGAAACTTCAAGAGTTAAAAAAGCCGCAACGACTAAGTGATAAACCTGCTGAGGCAGAAGCTATAGTCTAAAAAGTTGTAATACTTTTAGGATGTCACAGATTTCGGTCGGGGCACTACGCTTAACATCCCGACTATCGGTACTGTGACTATTCAGGATGGTGCTGAAGAAGTTCCGTTTGAGTACCAGCCGATTGAGTCTGGTACGATCACCATGACCATCGCTAACTATGTAGGCAACGCTCATTACATTCAATAAGTGGTGTAATTAAAACTTTTGGTGAATAACGGGAAAGTGATAGTAACTGACCCGAGAGAAGTATCTAATTTGTCTAAGCAGCTAAGGAGTTAGCTATGATTGATTTTAAGTATTTTGCAGGTTTTATTGATGCTGATGGTTCTATTCAAGCTCATGTTCAGAAAGTAAAAAATGGGGATGGTTTTTATGTCCACCCAGTTGTATCTTTGAGCCAGAGAAAGTTTAGAGCACAGAATCTCGAAGAAATTGCTGATTTCTATGATTTAAGTGTTTGCGAGGAATCTCGTAATCCTGAAATGGTTGAGGTTAGGATTTCTGGGGATAAAGGAAGAAGACTTCTAGAGCAGATCAAGAAGCATCTAGTAATTAAAGATGAACTAGCGGAATATATTCTCAACCTTGAGCGTAGAGTTTATACGCAGGAAGAGGTTGATACAATTCGACAAATTATTAAAACCTTACGTAAGAAGAACGTCTCCAATAAGAATTTCCCATCTAGAAAATGGATGGCAGGTTATATTGATGGAGACGGTTGCATACAAGCTTATATTTACAGAACTGGTTCAGTTAAGTCACACTTGACAATCACTTCTTGGAATGAAGCGCAAGCAGGTTTAGAGCTTATAAGAAAATCTTTTGGTGGTTGTATTATCCATCATGGAAATGCTTCTAGGCTTCAAATATCTTTTACACCTAGTAAGGTACGAGAACTCTACGACTATTTTGGTAAGCATCTTAGGATTAAGAAGGACCAAATGATATTAGCTCGTGATTACATCGGTAATAATAGGCACTCCAAAAGAAATGGAGCTACTGATGAACAAAATAAAAAGTTCTGTGATACACTCGCAACGACTAAGTCCGAAAGTCCGAAAGGGATGCTATAGTCTGAAGATTTGAAATAATCTTATGTACGGATGAACTCCGTGAAGATGGTTACAACATTGAAGCTCTTATGGCTGAATATTCAGCTGAAGAACTTCGTGCTATTCAAGAGGTTCGAGAATCTCGTTATCTGTCTGTTTGCAACTCTGCACAGACCAATGCTGATCCTAATAACATCAATGGTTTTGCTCACCGTATTGGTTCTACCGCCTCTGGTAATGTGGCTCAGCTTTCCGACATTATCAGTCTGAAGCTTGCGTTTGATAAAGCAAATGTCCCTGCTGGTGGCCGTGTTCTGATCGTTGATCCGGTGGTTGGTGCTACTCTTGACGGGCTTGTTTCGATCGGTCGTGATGTTACCCCGTTTGCTGAGCGTATTCTTGCTCAAGGCTGGGCACGTGACCATCAGTTCCTTATGGACCTGTACGGTTTCACCATTATCACTTCTAACCGTCTCCCGAAAGGTACTTTCTCGGATGGTACTACTTCGGTTACTGGTGGTGTTGCTAACATCGCTATGTGTGTTGCTTCTGACCAGACTAAGCCTGTGATGAGTGCTTGGAGGCGTATGCCCAAGGTTGAGGGTGAACGTAATAAAGACCTCCGTCGTGATGAATTTGTTATCTCTACCCGGTATGGTTTTGGTGCCCAACGTGTAGATACCCTCGGTGTCTATATCACTTCGGCCTCTAACTACTAATAAGGGATTTAATAATGGGATATGAAAATAATAATGGACTGAATGTCCATAATCAATACGGTGTTCGTGAAACTGGTGGTACTGTAGGTAAGCTGGATCATGACGGAGTTGTTGCTTCTGTAGCTTTCAGTTTTACTGGTGAGTCCCTTAATAGTGGATTTGTGCCCCCGGTGTACATCCCGAAGGGTGCACGCTTTGTTCGAGCATTGCTTCGTGTAGACGAGGCTTTTGTTGTTACAGGTACTTCACCGACGCTCCGTGTTGGTGCAGAGGGTAGTATTGCTACTAACGGCGTCGTAATTACTGAAGCTGAGCTTGAGAATGTCGGCTCTAAAGCTATTGCTTCTTCGGGGGCAGGTACTTGGAGTTTTTCTAGTTCGACTGGTACTACGGTAGCTGCGAAACTTGATTTCGATCTTGGTGGCACTTCCCCGGCAGTTGCTTCTACGAGTGGTAAAGCAACTTTGGTTCTCGAATATTTCGATGTAGCCAAGGGTTAAACTCAGAAGGGGGCTACGGCCCCTTTCTTTTTATAGGTATTATAATGACAATTAACCATGTTGATATTTCCGACCCTAATGTCCATGAACCTAAAGGAGTATCTACTGCTACAGCAAATAAAGTATATGTGAGTGATGGAGCGGGTAGCGGCTCTTGGCAACGAGTTGCATATGACTATGCTTATGGGTCAATGACTATTACCAACAACACAACTGCTTTTGCTGTTACAGCAGGGGACTTGGCTGATAATAACGATTATTCTTTATTTACTGGGACAGGTGCGCCTTTAGCCGGTGAAAGTTTAGAAAGTATTACTTTCTCTGTTGATAGGCTTACAGTCCCTTTTACTGGTATTTATGAGATTATCACTTACGCTAATATTAGCGGTTTCCCCTCATCTACTGCTAAAGTAGGGATTAAGTATAAAATCAATAACACTACATTTAGTACCCGCAGTCCAATTATTAAGTCAGCAGTTTCTTCTGCTGAAGCTCAGATTATTGGATGCGGTTTGATCTCCCTTACTGCCAATGATTATCTCCAATTGTTCCTTTGTTCAGATACAACGGGGAGTGTGACGGTTAGGGATATGAATACAGTTCTGAAACTTGTTCGTAGGACTTCCTGATGAAAAGAACTTTATTAGAGATCACGCAAGAAATCTTGAATGAGATGGATGCAGATAATGTTAACAGTATTGATGATACCATTGAATCTCAACAAGTAGCTGAAATAGTGAGAAGTTGTTACAATGAAATGATTTCTAATAGAAATTGGCCTCATTTAAGGAATCTTATTCAATTTGAAGCTTCAGGAACCGTTTCAAAGCCTTCTCATATGAAGCTCCCAGCAAACGTAAGGGAGCTTTCTGAAGTGAAATACGATGTCCGTAAGGCTTCCTCTGGTAAAAAAGAGTTTCGAACAATCTCTTACATGGAACCACAAGAGTTTCTTTCGTATATTGCTAGTAGGGATAGTCTCGCAAGCGATGTTCAGGTTGTAAACGATTTCTCTGGTGTGCAACTTTTAATTTATAATGATTTAGCCCCTAGTTATTATACATCTTTTGATGATGAATATCTTGTTTTTGATTCTTTTAATTCAAGTATTGAATCAACATTACAGCAATCAAAAACACAAGGGCTCGCTTATATAGAGCCTGAATGGTCACATGAAGATGGGGCATATCCTGACCTCCCTCCTGATGCTTTTTCGAAACTTATCGAAGAAGCGAAAAGCACTGCATTCCTCACTCTTAAACAGATGGCAAATGAAAAAGCAGAGCAAAGAGCAGCTAGACAGGGGAGATGGCTTGCTTTGAAATCGTGGAGAGTTGATGGTTCATTAAAAACACCTAATTATGGTAGAAAATGATGGAATATAGATATAGCACTTTTATTATTAAACCCGATGAAAAACTTCCGACGCTTGTTCGAGTTGTAACTTCTGGACGTGGTGGGAAAATTCCATCTGTTCTTAGTGGATTGTTTACCTCTGTTGAAATTGCTAAGACAATTATTGATAGATATAATAGTGAACGGAAAGGTGTAAATAATGTCGACGAAGCAGTCAGCAAGGATTGAAGTAAACCGTTTTGTTCAGGGTTTGATTACAGAAGCTTCTCCCTTAGATTTCCCACAGAATGCCACTATTGATGAAGAAAACTTTACTTTAAGCAGTAATGGGAAAAGAGAACGTCGGCGTGGGATGGATTTCGAAAATGATTATATTCTGCGCCCGTCTGGGATAGCTTCTGCTGATATTTCTTCATCCAGTATTAACTCTTTTAATTGGGAGAATGCTGGCGGTGTTTCTGAAAATGAATTTATTGTAATCCAATTTGGAAATAAAGTTTTATTTTATGATGCGAACAGTGATTCACTATCTTCCGATGGTTATAAAGGTGAATTTTTAATCGACACACCCTCAGATAGTAAATTCTCTTTCGCATCTGTTAATGGTTTCTTAGTTGTAGCTACCTCTGAAGAAGACCTTACAATTATTGAATACCGGGATGAGGGTTTCTATTCTTCATCGGAAAGACTTTTAATCAGAGATTTATTCGGGGTTGAGGATGTTTATACTACGGACCTTGTAGCTACAATTCCTGCAGGGGCTCTTGAACAACCTATTGTTTTTAATAGAAGCACTCAATCCATTACTTGTGCAGATTCTGATTTTGATTCCTTCACTGTTCTTTCTGCTGGTGACTATGTAATTTTCAAAGGAACTAAGTCTAATAACAAGACTTTCCTTGTAAATAGTTATGACAGTGGCTCTAACACTTTATATGTACAAAGTGGTGTTATTGATGAAGTAGATAAGCAGGGTGTTTATAATGAAGAATATATCGTTTATGTAGATCAGTATGATGCTCAAGTAGAAGAAGTTAGGACCCGTGATGTAACATATAATGAAGCTGCTAAAGTTTCTGTAAGCATCTATGGATCATCTAACACAACGAGAGATTTATTAGACGATGAATACCTAAATTATCGTCCCGCAGGTATTACAAATACACATACGTACAACCTATCTAATCAGTCTTGGGCGATTCCAAGAAGAACAGAGACATCCTCTTTAACCGATCCTATTACAGATTACTACACTGTAAAAAGTAAGTTCCCATCTAACACTGATATGATTTGGAATGGGCTTTCCTATGAAGCAGGGAACTCTGCTGCGTCGATTAATACCTCTCCTAAAGAAACATTCTTTCCACGATTAATAGATGAACGTAGTGATGGTATCGCAGCCGCTGCAAAAGGGTTCTTTATTATTGACGCACTTAGACGTGGGGAATCTAGGTTAGCAGCCTTTGGTGAAAATAAGAATAACTATCCACAAATTAATTCTTCTGTAACCTCTCTACCATCTGATATTACACCGGGTGGCCCTTCTATTATCACTGAGTACGCCGGTAGAGTTTTTTATTCAGGTTTTTCGGAAGAAGTTTTGGATGGTGATAATAGAAGCCCAACACTTTCAAGTTATATCCTTTTTTCTAAGTTGGTGACAATCACTTCAGATATTTTTAAATGTTTCCAAGAAGGTGATCCCACTTCAAGAGAGTCTAGCGATATTATTGATACTGATGGCGGGTTTATTCGTATTTCCGGTATTAAGAAAGTATTGGCAATGGAAACCTTAGATGATGCTCTGTTTATTATTGCTGATAATGGCGTGTGGATGGTTAAAGGTGGTAGTGATGACGGGTTTAAAGCAACAAATTATTTAACTAAGCGCCTTTCTAGATATGGTGCAACGAGTGGGGATAGCGTTGTAATTGATGGGTCAAGCCTGTATTATTGGGCTGATGACGGTATATATGTAATTACTAAAGATCAATACGGGGATTGGGTAGTTAAGAGCTTAACAGACGAATCAATTAAATCTTTCTACGATAATATCTCCCCTGAATCTAAGGTTTCTTGTAAAGGTATTTATGACCCTTTCGAGAGAAAGATTACATGGCTATTCCAATTTACTTCGGATATAGACAACCCTGTTGATGTAAGAGAGCTTGTTTTTGATATACGTTTAGGGGCTTTTTATCCTATTCGTGTGTTCCCTTTGGATACTAATTCACCCATTATTGTGGGATTGGTTAAAACAGGTGCATTCACATCTAACACAACTCAAGAATTTGTCTATTCAGATTCTGAACCTATTTTAGTTGGGTCGGATGCTGTTTATATCAACCAGCTTATAAGTGATAATAAGCTAAAATCTGTAAAATACATCACCCTAAAAAGATTGGATAGTGGGGATATTTATTATTCATTCTCCTTGTATACCAATACTTCTTTCAAGGATTGGGAAAAAGTTGATGGGGTAGGTAAAGATGCATACGCTTATATAGTTACAGGGGCTACTACTGGTGGGGATTCTTCTATACACAAGCAAGTGCCTTATCTTGTTATGCATTTTGAACGTACAGAGACAGGTTTTGAGCTTGTTAATGGGGAGGTTACACCAGAGAATCAATCGGCTTGTTTAGTAAGTTCTATGTGGGATTGGTCTAATACTTCTAATTCTAACAAATGGAGCCCCTCTTTCCAAGCTTATAGGTATAGACGGGGATATATTCCAGAAGGTTTAGCTGATCCGTATGATACAGGATTTGAACTTATCACTACAAGAAATAAGATTCGTGGGCGTGGCAGAGCTTTCTCTTTTAGAATGGAGACACAGCCCGAGAAAGATTGTCGTATATTAGGATGGAGTTTATCAGTTAATGGGAACCGTGTCACATAAAATTGTTGAAGTCAGTGTTAAAACTATTCAAGATTTTAATAAAGGTCTTTTAGAAAAACATTGGGAAGAGCTTGCCAGTAACAAAGAGCTTATTAAGTTGAACCCCGATTGGGATAAATATTACACGTTTGAGAAACTAGGTGTAATCAAGTCTTTGGCAGTGTTTGTTGAGGACAAAATGGTGGGATATTCCTGTGTTATACTTCAACCACATCTACACTATTCCGATGATTTATATGCTTTTGTTGATGTAGTTTATGTAGACCCTGAATATCGTATGTCTGGTGTTGGTTTAAAATTATTAAATGCGATAGAGAATCAGGCTAAAGAAGCTGGTGCATCCATCATTATACATCATGTTAAAACAAACCATATGACTTTAGGGAATATATTAGAGACACTTGGATATAAACAGTTTGAAATAAATTATTCAAAAAAATTAAAGGAATGATATGGGTCTGGTAGCCTCCGTAAGCAGTTTGGTTTTGGGCGGTGTTTCCACTATTCAACAGCAAAAACAGCAAAAAAAGGCTCAGCGAGCTCAAGAAGCAAGCCGGGAGGAGCAACGTAAAGCTCAAGCGGAGGCTAAAGCTTCGGAGGCTGAACGAGCCGCAAGAGAGAGAAGGCAACAGGTACGGGAAGAACGTATAAAACGTGCTCAGATTATTCAAGCAAGTTTTAATTCTAGGGTATCTGGCAGCTCTGGTGAACTTGGCGGAGCTAGTAACTTAGCGTCACAACTTTCTTCTAATTTAGGTTTTAATTCTTCCCAAATTAGGCACGGAGAAAACATTTCTGTGTTTAATAATAATGCTAGTATTTTTGACCAACAAGCTGCTAATGCTATTAGTCGAGCAAACACTTTTGGGGCAATTGCGGGGTTAAGTTACAGTATTTTTAATGCATCAGGGGGTTTCAATCAATTGTTCCCTAGTGTACAAGCTCCTGCACCTGTTTCGAGCTTGCCTATTACTCCAGTAGGGAAATAATGAATATTCTTGAACAACTTTCTAATCAGCAAGAAGTAAATTTAGATAATATGTACGGAAGTGAAAAACCTTCTACAGTTATCCCTAAATCTACTATAGAGAATAAAGCTGCCAAAGCTGCCCTCCTTTCTGACGACCCTTTAGGGACTTTCCAACAAATCTATAGTGAACTCTCAAGTGGAAATACAGAGGGGTATCAGCAAAAGCTAAATGATGTAGCATCTAAAAATGAAGGATTAGATAGGCAATCCGCTCTTTCTATTTTAGGTGATTATTCACTACCTCTTGAACAAAAGCAGCGAGCTATTGAGTTTTTAAGAACAAACAGAGGTGTTGATATTGGCCAACATCTCCAAGTAAAAGCGGCTTCTTCTGATATTTCTGGAGAGACTGTTGAAGAAGAAGCTGTGAGATATTACAATGGTGTTGATGTTTTCGGCCCCGTATATGATTATCGTAAACAACTTCAAGCTGAGAAAAATAAACACGGTGCTTCTTTAAATAGTGATTCATTAACTGCACTAGATAGCTTCCTTGAAATTATCCTCCCATTCGCTACTACTTCGGTGGGTGCAGATGAGATTTATAAAATTAGAGAAAGACTGACAGGGGATGGGGAGAAAGTTATTTCCACTATATTCCCCGGTGAGTCGATAGTAGCTGCGCGGGAAGCGCTTAGTAAGATGCCTGTGCAAGAAAGGGTAGCGGCAATCAAGAGTGTTTTTGAGATATTAAAAAATAATGATGGTATTCTGATTTCTGATGATAATGATTATCTTGAATACCTCTTAACAAGTTCTCTACTTGAAGATTATAGTAATTTCGATAGATTTTTAGATAATGCAGCAGGTATTCTTGACTTGATCGGTTTAGGGGGTTTAATTAAAAGCTCTTCTAAACTAATCCGTGGTGCTTCAACAGTGAAAGCAAATGCTCATCTCGGAAATACTGCTCTTGAGAGCCCTATTCGTCAGACAGAAATGGTTAACTCTGATGCAGCTAGGAACCAATTTGCCGCTGTTGTGGAATCAGAAAGTGATGATGTTTCTAGAGGATTAACAGGAACGTCAAGAGATGAGTTTATTTTTGAAGAAACAATGCCACAAGTAGATGCTGGAGAAGGTGTTGTAATTGCTAAAACCCCAAACATCCAAGAAAAAATCCTTGTAGACAAACGTGTTACTCAGGTTTTGTCCGATGAAGGCGGTATTTATGCCACTCCGAGGGAATTTAATTCTGCCAAAACAGCGCTTATCGGTAAACTGAAATCTACTACTGACTTAGTTATCAACGACTCTATGACCTCCTACCGCCGTGACGGTAAAACTCATGTATTCAGTGGTGTCTATGGAATGCGCGATGGCGGCTTCTTAAGCGCACAGGACGCTGTATCTCAGATGCGTTATGCCCTTAGAGATTTTGAAGTGAGTGATGATAGCATTAAAATCATGAAACGGAAAGGGAGTGTGTACGAAGAAGTTCCGTTTAAAGATGTTGAAAGTTTAGATGGTGATTATGTTATCAACTTTAGTGTAAAGAGAGATATAGATATTACTGATGTAACTGACATAGAAGCACAGTCAGTTAAACGTAATTTCTTTGATCGTATCCCTGCATTAGTTAGCACTAAACACGGAAGCTTTGCTAGGCATTTACTTGATGTTGAGAGTATGCTTTCGCCAACCATTACTAAATCAGCATCTACTCAGGTTGATAAAGCTGTACGTCTTGATAAAATCCTTCTAGAGCCTTTCTCTCAATTCTCTAAGAACTTTATGGGCATGGACAGTGTAAGGCGCCAGAAGATTATGGATTATCTGATGGAGGCTAATGATAATGGTATTGAATTCTCCATCACTGATCTAAAAGCTAGAGGTTTTGAAGATTCTGAAATTGTAAATTTGAAATTATGGAAACAAGGATGGGATAATGTCTACTATCTTGAGAATAGAGATTTAGGAAGAACATTAACTCACCAAGGTTTTAAAGTATTAGAAGATGTAGGAGGGACCAAGCTTTTCTTGAAACCTGTCGGGAAGGTTCATGATGCTGGTAATGTATTTGATCCTGTTACTAATACTGTACGTAAACTTACTAAAGAAGAGATTGACAAGCTTTATGAAGATGGCGGGACATTAGCACGTCTCCGTAATACTGAGAGCTTTGATGGAGAAGTTGTTAACTATGTAAAGGTTAATAACAGCCCCACAAGTTACTTACGAAGTATTAGCTCTCAAGATCAAATTCTTAACTACCGTCATGGATACTATCAACGTATCTATAAAGCTCCTGTATTCGTAGTGAAGAAATTTAAGGGGTACGAAAGAGCTATCGGGGTGGCACCTGACACTAAAACTGCTAAAATGTATCTTAGTAAGGAAGCAGCCAAAGAAGGAAAGAGTGTAGAAGAGTTCGGTTTCTATCGAGAAGATAGGAATGCCCTTAACATTGGCAGAGATGAATATTGGGAGTTAAACAGAGAGAGTGGCCGCATTGCACAGCGTAGACGTGGTGAGAAGCTTGCTGATAGTGGTGCGGAAGTTCAGATTGGTAAGACAGACTCTTTTGTATTAGACCCTGTAGAAAGCGCTATACGGGCCGCTAGAAGCATTTCCGGTCGTGCCATGACTAGGGAGAGCTTGGAGTATTCTAAAGCCCGTGTAATGCGTCAATATGGGCACCTAATGCCTTCCCGTAATGGTCAGAAGTATTGGCCTTCTTCTGCTGATGAGATTGGGAGAGAAGCTAAGTATCGCAAAGAAGCAGCAGATGCACGTTCAGCTTGGTCGCATCTCACCTATCTTGAAAATGGTTATATCAATAGTATTGACGAAGGTTTCAAAGCTGTAATGAATGGTATGGCTGGTATTCTGGGAGAGATGGGTGCTTATGCTAGGCTTGAGCGTGGGGCTAGAATGTTAGCCGAAAGCTCTCCTACTCAGATGGCTAAGAGTTTAGCTTTTAATGCATATCTAGCTTTAAACCCTCTTCGGCAGCTTATTGTTCAGAGCCATCAAGCTGTTAGAAATATTGCTTATAATCCGAAAGCTGCTATTCAAAGTTCTGGAGATTTGTCGGAATGGGCTGCTTGGATTGCCTCTAATAAAACGATGAAAGAGACCCCTTTCATTAAGTTTGTGAGAGAAACAGGAATGCTTGATGCCGTTGACAGGCACAATCTTGTTAGAGGTAGCCTGTCGGATATGGCTGATTCAACAAATGCAGTCAAACGCTTAATTGGTAAGACAAAACGTGCAACGGTTGATGTTGCTCGTAAATTTGGTTTTGATGTCGGTGAACAGATGAACCTATTAAGCGCCTTAGCAACTGTACGTCGCAAATATATCAATCAAGGGGTTGATATTACAAAAAAAGAAGTACGTGATGCAGTAGCTGCCGAAGCCCGTTCCCTCACTTACAGCATGAACTTTGCAGGTGATATGCCTTATAATCAAAACTTCCTGAATATGGCTTTGCAATTTATGCAAGTTCCACATAAGGCTATTGCACAGGTTTTTAACAGAAACCTTACTAGGTGGGAGAGAGCTAGGCTTATTTCCTTCGATTTAGCCGTGTGGGGTGTCCCAACAATCGGTATTGCAGAATACCTCGGGGTAGACATTCTCCCAGATAATCCTGAGCTAAGGGAAGTAGTCCTATATGGGGCAGAGAGTTGGTTCTTGAATGCGGTAATTGTTAAAGGGTTAACAGGTACTAAAGGAAATATTGACTTTACAACATTAGCTCCTTATGAGATGACTGGATGGGGAGAGTTTATGGTGGATATGTGGACTGGGGGGCCAGCCTCTTTAATCGCCAATAACCCTTCTGGACAACTCTTGTTTGGAAACAATCCCAGACTTATTAAACCATTCAAGAGAATGGCGGAGTTCTTCACTTTTAAAGATGCTCCTGATTTACAGCCAGACAGTGTTCTTGACATCCTGAAAGAAACTGCTTTAATCTCCTCCGGTTTCTCTAATGCCTACAAGGCATCCTTAATCTTGAAATATGGTCAACAGTTTGATCGTAAGGGATACCAAATTGATGCGAAAGCGAATAATGTTGAGGCTTTAGCTCAATTGTTCGGGTTCCCTTCTAAAGATGTTTCTGCTTTATATCGAGCAGCTAGAGACTTTGCTATTAATGAACCCGGAACAGGGTCGAGTGGGTATGAGAAAGATATTAAGAAAGTTGTTGATAGAGCTTTCGAAATTTATTCGACTAAGTTAGATGACCCGGATAGAGTTGAAATGTCAATGGGTGTTGCGAATTCGTTATTTAGTGTTTTCAAAGATGATGTATGGGCCAAGAAAATAGTAGAACGTGAAGTATTAAAGAGACTGAAATATCCTAAGCCTACTGATAGAGTGATTGAGAACGCTATTAAGTACGCTGAAGTTACAGAAACAAGTCTTGGGGAAATTACTTCTAAAATCAAACAAGCAAATCTTCCAAAAGAAGAGGAGGACATGCTTATTGAGAAGATAACATATTTGAAAAATTTACAATATGGAGATGAGTGATGGTTGATTTCAACCAATCTCTTTCTGACCCTAGAGCAGAGGGCAGTGGTTCTACGGGACGGCTTGCCCCTGTTGCTCCTGCAAATAATTCAGCATCAATTGCTAAATTGGCTGGAGGGTTGATAGATAATTTCGCTGTAGCTCTAGGGAATTATAAGAAAGAGAAAAAAGAAGTTGTAGAAGATGCTATTGTAGGTGACTATGTAAGAAGTGTTTCTGCTATTAATAATGGCATTGCTTCGGGGGAGATTAAACCTTCTCAAGCTAGTACAAGATTAAGAGCCTTAAATAATCAGTATTATGCTGCACACCCAAATCTCATTAAGAGATTCGGGGAAGCTAACAACATCCTTGAGCAAGATACAGAAGTTGGGTTAGCCTTAGAGCAAGAGAAAGCCACAAGAGATGCTCTTAATACAGAAATAGGGGAGATGATTAAAGTAGGTGTAAATATCTTTCCTGGAATGCCTGAAGAAGATATTGAGGTTCAACGAAGAACTTTCCGCTATAATAATCAAGTTAAGGCTCAAGTTGAAGAACAGCGTAAAGCGCAATCTCACCAAATAGCTTTAAATACTGAAGATCGTGCAGCAACGAACTTCCAACAAAAACAAGATGCTATTGTGCTCCTAGGTCAGATGGGGAGCAAGAACGGGGATGCATTTTTATCGTACGGAAAGAGTGTTGCCGTTAACGCATTACAAACAGGTAATGTAGATGAAGCTGTCTTTAATATCAGAGCTTACGCTTCCAGACTTATAAACGAGGCGCGACAAGCTTCTTTAGGTAACAGCGAACTTGCTTCAGGATATGTGTCTTTATATGAAGGTATTAGTAACTCTCTTATTGAGTCTATTACTAAAAAACAATCCACTGAAGCATTAAGTAATAACTTGTCTTCATTTAAGAACCAGTTAGTTCTTATGGCAGGCCAATCGAACCCTGAAGTAGCAAGGATGATTGCTCTTTCCGAGATTACTAAAGGTAATTATATCGGCCAAATGATTGATAGCACAAGAATTGCTCAGCTAATCTCTTTCACTAAAGATGGGAAAGGTAATATGGTGCTTGGGGGTGATCTTGATTTTCCCACAACCCAAACTGCTAAGAATGCTATTCGGGGTTTTAGTAAAAACACTAGTAATGAAAAACTTGCTAAAGAAACCGAAAATATTATTAGCACGCTTTTAAATTCAGCGGCAGCTTCTGAAATCTATGAAGCATCCCCTGCTGATTTTAAAGCTTTTACTGATTTCGTTGCATCTGATGAATTTTATCAAGCTATTCAACAAGGGCTTGTAGATCAAACTAAGATTGACAGGGCAATGATCGCTACTCAACGTATGTTTGAACAGCCTGTAATTAATAGCATTTCTGATAGATTGAATAGTACTTTTTCTTTCGGAAGTAGTTCAAATGAGAGAACCCCCATCCCTCTTGCAGATATGGTGGAGGTTTCTTATGGAGTTGGCGGTGTAGTCTTTAAAGTAAAACCTGATTTACCGTACATGAATCAGTTTACAAAACAGACATTCAATGAGATTACTAAAGGATTGGAAACTTCTCGTAAAGCCCTTAACACTCTTATTCGTATGGGGGCTCATGTTGATAATTCTAACGATTACAGGGGATATTTCGAAAAGAACAAACATATCTTACTACCGGGAATGTTTCAAGCGCCAACTGAAGATGGTTCCAAGCAACAAAAAAAAACTAGTTCAGTAGAGACTAGTTATTTTGATAAACTTGCTCAGGTGGAAAGTAGTGGTAATCCAGATGCCGAATCTCCCACTTCTTCGGCTGTTGGTTTATATCAGTTTACTGAAAGTACGTGGAAGAAAACTGTTGAAGATTTAGGGCTTGACTATTCTCTGGGGGATCGTAAAGACCCTGAGAAAAGCCGCGTTGTAATGGAAGAATTCACTGCACAGAATAGGGATATACTCTCTAGAAGATTGGGGAGAGAGCCTTCTGATACAGAGCTTTACATGGCACATTTCTTAGGGGCTTCTGGAGCGTCTAAATTCCTTTCAGCACCCCCTGATGCTAATGCAAAGGACTATGTTAGTAAGAGTGCTGCGAACTCTAATCAACCTGTATTCTATAATAGGGACGGAAGTCCACGCACTGTAGCTGAAGTGTTAGCTATGTTTAAAGATAAATTTGAAGGTGTTGATGGCTAATAAAGTTAAAAGGTTGAGACAATGATAATCCAAGACGCTATAAAGATAATCTTACCTATTCTTGTCCCTGTGGTTGGATTTAGTATTAATCAGTTTAATCAGATGGGTGTTATTGCTACAAAGATTGATACAATAGGTAAGGTGTTAGAGATTGAAGTGTCAGAGAGGAAAGAATCTACGAAAACTCTTAATGAAATTAGAGATAATGTAAACTTGAATACATATCGAATTGATAAATTGGAGAAGAAGGGTGGCCCGTAAAGGTGAATACAAGAAGGGTGCAAAGCCTGCTTCTATAGCTAAACGGAAATACAACCAATCTGCTGAACAGAAGAAGCGTAGGGCACAGAGGAATACAGCTAGACGCCGTATGGAAAAAGAGGGGAAAGTACGTAAAGGAGATGGGAAGGATGTTGACCATAAGAAGCATAAGGCTCGTGGTAAGCTGGATAACTCCCCTAGTAACTTACGTGTAATGGATAGATCAAAGAATCGTGCTAAGAATCTTGGTACTGGTGGAAGAAAGAAGAAGGGGAAGTAAATGGCAATTGAACAAAAAGGTCCGGGAGGCGTCTCTAATTCCTATGGCGTTAGAGATACAGTTGACCGAGAGAACTATAAAACGGATTCGCAATATCAAGATGTCTATGGTGGTGAAGGTGTTGCTGTCACTGCTAAAACAAATCCTGACACCGGGGAGACTGAAATAATTGGCCCGAACGGTCAGCCGATTAGTGTGGGAGGTGGTGCAGGTATTCAACCCGATGCTACCGGTACACTAGCTGGTCGTAGCTCTCATGATGGTGAGGCAGTTGGGTTTGTCTACCTCGCCACAGACCAGAACCCAGCTCAATATTTTTTCCGTGAAGGTGCGGCTGGAAACTGGTCCCCTGCGGTTGAAGTAAAAGGTGATGTAGGGGCCACTGGAGCCACCGGGCCACAAGGCCCACAAGGTCCGACAGGAGCCACTGGAGCACAGGGGCCACAAGGTGATGTGGGAGCGACCGGTCCTCAAGGTCCAACAGGAGCCACCGGGCCACAAGGCCCCGCCGGCGCTGACGGCGCAGGCATTATTGTGTCTGCAACTGCACCAAACAGCCCGGCCCTGAATGATCTCTGGCTTGACATTGGCTAATAAGGATAACTAGATGCCTACAATTGTCACGAGTATCCTACGAGACGGGGTTACGGCTCCGGGGGTATATCCCACGATTGAAGCGTGGAAAGCAGCCCTCCCGGCCAGCCTTGTTGCCGCAGATCAAGTCCATATTCTGGAGGTCGAGGCCAAGCCTGGAGGCTACACACTATCCACTCCATTTACTCTCAGCGGTAAAACAACCGACGCGACTCGCTACATCCATATCAGACCGGCGGCTGGACATGGGCATGAAGGGGCGTGGGACACAAGTAAGGTGTTGTTTGTCGGCACCGTTAACGGTTCAAACACCGCGTTAATTACCGGCAGTACTCACACTGTCATCTTTGAGGGCTTGCAGGTAGAAGCTACGCTCGGCACCAGTACGTCGGCTGCAAT
The DNA here is from genome assembly GCA_937968035.1 of uncultured Methanomethylovorans sp. Taxonomy (GTDB): domain Archaea; phylum Halobacteriota; class Methanosarcinia; order Methanosarcinales; family Methanosarcinaceae; genus Methanomethylovorans. Next base: position 6,640 of record CALBTS010000267.1, on the reverse strand, counting down.
TCTGCCATTCGCCAGCGGTACCGGCACTGTCAGGCGAAACCTTGTTCGGGCGCTCCTTGCATCTCAGTCTCAGACTGGTGGTCGGGGTATCTGGATTTCAGGCACTGGTACGTCGATCATCGCTAACAACGTGGTGTTTGACCTGTTCAGCAGCAGCTTCCCAGCCAGCGCGATTTATCGGGCATTCTACCACTCTGCCGGTAATGCTGTTGTCTACAACAACACCGCAGTGCGCTGCGCTGTCGGATTTGAAAGCGCCAATCCTGGCGGCGTTACGATCAGCCTCAAGAACAACCTGTCGGACTGCGCGAGCTTCAACGCGTCCCGCGTTGACTACTCTGTTGGCGCTGGTCTTGATGCGAACTCAACCAATAACGCATCCAGCGACACTACGGCGCCGGGAGCTGAACCTCAAACCTCCAAGACATTTACGTACCAGAACGCGGCTGGAAATGATTTCCGTCTTGCTTCCGGTGACGTGGGTGCGAAAGATTTAGGGGCAGACCTTTCCGCCGACCCTGCATACGCGTTCTCGGTAGACGCTGGCGGTCAGACGCGCACGGGTACGTGGGACATTGGCGCTGACGAGTACGGCGTCGGCACGTCAATTGCTATCACGAGTCCAGCCTCCGGTCGCATCTATCAGCGCATCGCCGGAGCGGCTGACATCTCTGTCGCTGGCACTTATAGCGGTAGTCCGGCGGGGATTCGTGCGCGGCTGGTGCTGAATGGGACATCCACGCCTGTTAGCGGTTTTGACTGGGCAACTGTTGTGGCCTCCCCTACCGGGGGTAACTATGCATTCACGCTGGTTGGCGTGCCTTCTGCTGCGTCAATGTATCAGATCGAGGTGTCCTTCACTGACCTACCAGCGGTGGCCAGTATCAGTGGGCCGGTAGGTGTTGGTGAGCTGATCGCCGTAGTCGGGCAAAGCAACGCAGATGCTCTATTCGGAGGCGCCGGACAATCGGGCAACGCCTCCGCCCTGCTGCGACAAACGTTGCTAGCAGGCTCCTCGTGGACTTCACCGGTCGCTGCGGGTGCTGTGGGGCTCGGCAACGACATTGTTGCTTCCCTAAACGTGCCTGTCGGGCTTGTCAACACGTCAGTTAGCGGCACGTCAATTAACTCGTGGATTCCAGGAGGCACTCAATACATCAACGCGATGGCGAAGATCAACGCAGTGGGTGGAAAGGTCGGCGCATTCGTTTGGGTGCAAGGTGAGTACGAAGCGCAGACAGCCGGGGTGTATGCCGACTACCTGAGCAAGCTCGGGCAGGTGTTTGATACCGGCTTCCGGGTCGATCTGAGCCAGCCCGCCGTGCCCGTCATCATCGTCCCACTAGGCAGCTACAACGACGGCGGCGCATCACTTACCGCTGGATTTGCAGATGTGCGCCGCGCTCAACATGAGTGGGGCGCGAATGCCAACAACTACACAGTGGAGCGCATCGACTGTGAGGTACCTAACGGTTCCATCCACCTGAGCAACACGGCCAACGGCGGTGCATGGGTTTTGGGCCGCCGTTGCGCACTTGCAATTGCCGTGTCAAAAGGCGTCGGGACCGAGTGGCGTGGTCCCGCTATCAGTAAAGTTGCAGTCGTGAGCCCCACTGTGTATGACGTGACTATCACTCACAGGGCCGGCACCGACTTTACTCCAGCCAGCGGCATTACAGGACTAGAGGTGCGCGATCCGGGTAACGGCAACGCCGTTGTCGCCGTTAGCACGGCTGTACGCCAGTCGGCTACAGTGTTTCGTGTTACTTTAGCGACGGCACCTGTTAGCCCCGCGCCACTGTTCTCATATCTACCTGGAGCGTCCCCTGATGTAAGTGGGGTGCTTGTTGATAATAGTCTGTTGGCTTTGCCGCTTGGCTGGGCACCGGATATCCCCGCGTCCTCTGCAACCATCCTCAAGTATTGGGACGGCAGCGTTTGGCTAATCGGGTCGTTGAAATCATGGGACGGTGCCGACTGGGTTGCTGCACCACTAAAACGGTGGGACGGGGCAGCTTGGTTGTCTGTTTGATCTAAGCCTTTAGGCAAAAGGATTCAAATTTATGAGAAATTGTTGGACTGAAGCAATGGAGAATTTCTTGTTAAGGTCAGATATTGAACATATTCTGTTTCGTCATACAAGAAAGAATGAGGTAAGTTGGTCATCCCCGTTATGGGTAAGAAAACTTATAGGGTGGGGAGTTATCGCCCCTTGCCTGATAGTGATTAATGTAGCTATTTTTAGTTTATCAGGAAGATGGCTTCACTGTATGTGGGAGGAAGAAGGGAGGTTTTATGAGTATATACCTTTAACTAAATATGGTATACGAAAACTCCCCTCTTTTTCTTTTGAAGGTAGAGTGAAAGACACAGGTATGTCTTTAAATAAGACACGTTAATAAGTTAAAACCCCGGCTCCTTAATTGGATGACCGGGGTTTTTATTTAAATTCCGCAAGTCCTTTTTCTATTTGATTCTGCAATAGCCTCTCTGTTATAAGGTAGGGACCTATCGTATGGCTTACAAAGTCCATTAGCCCAAGCATGGTTAGTATTGTACTTGTGAGTACACCATTCAAGGTTGGAAACATGATTGTTTTCCTTGTTACCATCCTTGTGATTGACACAAGGCAGATCGAAGGGGTTTGGAATAAAAAGTTCAGCGACGACCCGGTGAATCCTGACTACTACCTGCCTACGGCCATCGAGAGTAAGGGTTACACGCTTATACCCATCTTTATCGTAACGCTGTTTAAGATAAAATCCTCCCTGCATTCTGCCTCTAGAATCGACCCTTTCAATTGAAAGGATTGACCCGTCTTCAAATATTTCATATTTGTTTAGATACCGCATATGCCCCCTTTACACATATCATTTTCTTCATAAACAATACCTTTGTGCTTTACAGCCTCTTCGTAAGCTATTTCTGTAATGGGCTGACCTCCTCTTGAGGAGTCTGGATAGGCAGTGAAACCTCTAAGTCTTGGTGCGTATTCAGCAAGCACTCTAGCAAACTCCTCGACTCTATCCTCATTATTGTCTTTCGTACCCCAAGCCGGAAGGTTAATTGTAGAGGAAATTGACATGTCGACAAAATCTTGGATGTCCGCTTGGAATCTAATTCTCTTTTCGTAATTATTAGAAAGTCCATATGCAGTTTCAATTTTATCTGGATTAATCCCTTGTTCAATTAACACTTCTGCAGTAGCATCAACACAATACTCATATTTCCACTTGGTCCCATCAGTTAAATATCTTCGCTTATAAGCGACAGAGAATACAGGTTCAATGCCAGTAGAAGTTCCGGCTAACAGCCCGATAGTACCAGTCGGCGCAATTGCACGATATGCTTTAGGGTGAGAAAGATAGAATCTGTCACAATGCTCTTTAGCTGCTATTTCTGATTCTGATTCATATATCTTTAACCATTCCTTTAGCTCATCAGTCACTTCATATTGGCAGTTCCTTTTCAAGAGCCATTCATGAATTCCCATAAGACCTAATCCCAATCTACGATTGCGTTCTCGCACTTGATAAACCTTTTCGTAAGGAAGGTCTGCCCGAATTGTACCACAGACAAGGAACTTGGAAGCTAAGTTTACCACATCTTTAAATTCGTCAATAGAAGTAATGTTCCCAATATTGACTGAACCGAGGTTACCTGTTGTCGGTTCTAGCAACATAGACAAAATCATCATCCGTTCTGGATGCCTCCTTTTGCAAAGATTCAGGCAACTTATATTGGTAAGAATCAACGATAAATGGGGAAATGTTCTCGAACCATCTATCTCTTGATTGTTTAGCAAGATTGAGTTGGTATGTTGAGCCGTTCCTATTAACGTTCCACACCACACCAAGTTTCTCAATAAAAGCTTTCCTCAAGGCTTCTTGCTCAATCTGTGAATACGCACAAGTAGAGATACGTACAATCATACTTCCTTTGTTGTTGTAGCAGGTTGAACCATCATCCATAAACAAGATAGCTGCCGCTTCCCAATCAAGCATGGTAAGCTGGTGCTTATCAACAATCCTTCGATTATTGATGTACTGTCTATCTCTAATTCTGCTAAACAAAGGGTGAGATGAGGTTCTCAGATCAAGAACTGTTTTTCCATTATCACGTCTTGTGTATTCATTAATTCTTACATTACAATCCTGTAAACCAATAAATTTATTGGCGATCATCTCCAGATAATCTTTGTGCTCAGGACTTCTGGAAATAGAATAATGGGCATTCTTATTGTTGGTAGAACGGCCCACATAACCATCACCAGTTACGCTCCAAGAAACAAACTTGGAAAGTTGCATCATATTAATCTTCATAGTCGTTACGGCTCCTTTATAGGCTGCCTCGGTGTTACTCATTACAGCTTCCACCGATATTAAGAGGTTTGCTTCACACATCCCTGTGTGAAGGTGCATTCATTTACACGTCGCTGTCGTCTTCACTGGTTACTTCAGTGCATGCATTACGAAGTGTCTCATCCTGTTTATCCCCAAAGTTGAAAGAGAAGCCCGGCTCACCTGTCTCCATAGCCTGACGGCAGTTTTTCAAAAATACTTTGTTAATAGGGTTCTTCAACCACACATCATCATAATTGACAGAGATGTTAGTCATATCGAGAGGGGCGGGGAAGTTAAAGTCCTCATTCTTCTTCCTCTTAATGAACTCAGGCCAGTTCTTAGCAGTAAGAAAGCTTTCAATATCATCATGCTGCCAATTAAGGGAAGCGTAAATGGCAGAGCGACGTGACCCCCCTTGCATGATGTAGCGCCCCGCTTCGTTAACCATACGCATTAATCCGATTGGACCAGATGCAACACCCCCTGTTTTACGGATTACTTTACCTTCACCGCGAAGGATTGAGTAATCCACACCAATACCACCACCTGTCATAAGGCAAGAGACAGCCCGATTCATCAAACTACCCCATTCCTCCCTAGTATCGTGTTCAGCCCGTAACAGATAGCAGTTGTTGTAGTAATGATTAGGGCGGCCTGCATAGTAAATATAACGCCCGCCGGGGAGAAAACGCATTGTCTTAATATATTCTGTAAGTTGCTTTCTTTCATCTAAAGACATCAATGCATGAGCAGTCCCCCAGCGTGTCCCGCAAACATCTTCTACAATACGTTCTGCGCAGTTATCCCATGTGTCCGATGCCCCTTGCGCATACTTATGGCGGAAGATGTTTTCCCCGAGTACGCTACGAAACCTTTTTTCAGACATTAATGTGCCTCCATGTTCTACTGTTCCAGATGTCCAGAACATTTGTTTTAGAAATATCACACGAATGTAATACAACATCGCCTTTTGATGCGTTGATTACTAATCTGTGAGCGTAATGTTGTTTCCCGTTCTTCCAAACAACCCCATCCCCAGAACTATTAATGGCTTTAGTCCATTCAATACACTCTGTCAATTAAACTTCCTCCCATATTCATATTCCTCTCTACCATCTAAACTGTTGTGTGAATAGACAATATACCCATCTTCCTCATCAACTAATGGGGAACACCAGCATTCTTCAGAACATTCATGTTCTCTTATATCTTTTTCTGGTATTACATGGCAGATGTCTTCATATACTAAATTAATCCATTTATTACTCATCGTCTTCATACATCCTTTTCTCGTATTCATCATATTCATCCGGTTCATTAAAGAACACAGTAACGAAGAATACGACTAACGCAATAATAGAGAGAGAGGCCAGAATGCACTTGCAATAATAGCATCTGAAATGGAGAAGTCCATATCACGATAGGCAGCTAAGAAAGAAAGTAATGCACTAAAGAACATTGCCATTAATACGTATTCAAGAATTCCCATATTTCTTCTCCAAATAAACCATAGGAAGAAGATTCAAATCAAATTGCCCATCTTCTACATTATGAAGCATAAGACAGCCTCTCCAATGGTTGTTCTGTTGTGGGCCAAGATATTCCTCGTCATGCAGGTAGAAAGAGCCAGAAATAATAGAGGTTAGGAGTTTTCCATCCGCCCTTCTACCTGTTGCAATTTGCAAACCTTGCTGGTGTCCTGCAATACAAGATTGGTGCTGCTTCGAGAGTTGAGCATTAGCAGTTGAAGCAGGACGCCCTGCGACACCTGTTGGGAAGTAGTGACTAAAAGCGACGCCATTAATGATAACGACATCAAGAAAAGGAGAAACTTCCCAACCAAACTCTTCATACTGGAGATCGCTGATACTGATAACACCATCGAGCACAGCATCATTATTAATAGCACGGTTAATTCGTTCATCATGGTTCCCCAGTGTCATTATAAGCTCTGGCTTATAAACTTCTTTCTTATTCTTCTTCTGCCTCTTTTGCAAATCTTTTAGAGGCTTGAAGAGAATCTCTTGTGCTGCAATTACAGCTTCAACATCTTTTGTATATCGTCGCCCTTCAAATGACTTCTTTCCTTTATCGTAGGAAGAGAGGGACTGCATGTCTGCAAAATCACCAATCTGAACGATAACATCTGGCTGTTTATCAATTATAAATTTACCAATCCATTCTAGATGATCTGTAGGAACATCTGGCTTCACTTGTGTATCTGGAATTACCAATATCTTCATTCCGCATACTCCAATAATGCCTCAGAAGATACAGGAAACAGTTTATTGATGATA